>CAZAHK010000041.1:5448-24882 GCA_964484555.1 uncultured Desulfobacula sp. | reverse complement strand
CTGCCGTAAACCACCAGCATGATGCTGGGCGGAATCAAAATCCCCAGGGTGCCGCCGGCGCAGATGGTACCGGCGATGAGGGAGATATTGTAGCGCACCTTCATCAGGGCCGGGATGGCCAACAGGCCAATGGATACTTCCGTGGCCCCGACCACGCCGGCCGTGGCGGCAAAGACTGTGGAGGCCAGGATGACGGCAATGCCCAATCCGCCGCGGATCCGCCCCATGACGATGTGCATGGTCTCAAAGAGCCGGGCGGCAATGCCCGAGGCATCCAGGATCTGGGCCATGAAGATGAACAGGGGCACGGCCACGAGGACATATTCTTCCATGACCCCGTAAGCCCGGTTGGCCAGCAGACCCAGGATGGCGTCCAGGGATCCGCCCCAGCCGATCACACCGAAGATGACGGCCAGCATGCCCAGGGAAAAGGCCAGGGGATGGCCCAGCAGCAGAGCCGCGAAAAGGGTGAAGAACATTGTAATGGCTAAAGTTTCCGGATTCATATGTCTTCTCCCTTGAGCTGGTACCATTCACGGATGAAATTGGCCAATCCCTGGAGCAGCAGCAGCAGCAGGGAGACCGGAATGATGGTTTTAAACGGATACAAAGGCGGTTTCCAGGCGCTCCAGCTATGCTCCCATTGCATCCAGGACTTGGCGGCATAATCGGTGCCGGCCCAGAGCATGGCGCCAACAAAGGGCAGGAAAATGATCCAGAAGGTGATGAGCCTCAGCACTAGTTGGGCCTTGGACGGCAATTGCAGGGTGATGACATCGATACGAACGTGCTTGTCGTGAAGATAGGTCACGCCCATGGCCATCATGAAATGAAAGCCGTAGATATAGATGGTCATCTCAAAGGCCCAGGAGGTTGGGGCATTAAAGATCTTGCGCATGAGCACTTCGTAAAAAACCACGGCCGTCAGGGGAATGAGCAAAAGGGCCGTTAATCTTCCGATGGCTGCATTAAGGGCGTCTATGGCCCTTACGAACTTTTTCAGCATGGTTCGGATCCTTTCGAAAAAGCCCCGCAGCGGTTAAGGCTGCGGGGATAGGGCGGTTTTTATTGAAGCAGTTTTCCCTTGGCCACATCTTCCTGGGGCCAGGGGGCCAGCCCTTTGCGCATTTCACGCCAGGGAGCAAAAGCCTTCTTATACTCTTCCTGGGAGTCCAGGACTTTTTTCACGTCCGGGTCCTTGGCCCTGAGTTCTTCCAGGTATTTGAAGGAAATATTGGCAAATTCAACAATGGTGGCGTCATCCATTTTTACGAATTCGGATTTGGCGCCGATGATCTTGAGGGCTTCGATATTCAGGTTTTCCTGCCAGGCATTGGCCCAGAGCTGGGTTTCCTTGGCGCAGATTTCCACGATGGCCTTCAGATCATCGGGCAATTCATTCCATTTGTCCTTGTTGAAAACCACGTCAAACTGGCAGGAGGGCTGGTGGACTCCCGGTTCGATGACATATTTGGTGATTTCATGAAAGCCGGAGGGCACATTGGCCGCCGGCGAGCTGAATTCGACGGCATCGATGACGCCGCGCTCCAGGGCCAGGTAGATCTCGGGGCCGGGCAGCGGGGTGACCGTAACGCCGAGTTTGGTCAAAATGTCCATGTACCAGCCCACGGTGCGGACCTTCATTCCTTTGAAGTCTTCCAGCTTGGTGGCTTTTTTGTTGGAGTGGAGACCCAGTTCCTGGCCGACATTGCCGCAGAAAAAGGGAACCATATTGAAACGGCCGTAGAGTTCATCAAACATTTCCTTGCCGCCGCGTTCATAGTACCAGATATTGTAGCCTTCGTTGTCCAGCCCGTAGGGCACGGAGGCAAAAGCGACAAAGGCCTCGTTTTTACCCTTCCAGTAGCCGGGCCAGGAATGGAAAACATCCAGGGTGCCCTTGGAGGTGGCTTCAAATACTTCCATGGCCGGGACAATGGCGCCGGTGGTAAAGAGCTTGATCTCCAGGCGACCGCCGCTGGCAGCCTTGACGCTGTCGCAGAAATGCTGGGCAATGTCATGGAACAAAAGCCCGCCCCAGGGGTCACTCATGCGCAGGGTGTATTTTTTGGCCGAGGTTTCCCATTTCTTGTTGGCCCATTCCTTGGCTCTCTTGTCCTCGCCGAATTTTTCGATCTTTTTGGGCGCGGCCGCTCCGGGCGCGGCCGGTTTTTGATCGGCTGCCCAGGCATTGACCGCAACAAAGGCCGTGACCATTAAAACAACGCATACTGCCATACTCAGTTTTTTCATACCATCTTCTCCTTTAGGGGTTTAGGGTTGATACGGGATTTGAGGCGCGCAGCCGGGGCCGGGGCCTCATAACTTAAGTTCATGGGGTTGTTTTTTCAGATAGAATTTTCCTTCCGGGGTTTTTCCCACGATATCGCTCAGGACAAGGTCATTCAGGGATTTGGGCCGCAGATCCCGCAGGCCCTTGGGCATCCAATCGGCTTTGGCATAGGCAAGTTCGACGGCGCTGGGCCCATCCAGGGCCCTTCGTTCCGATAATTCCTGAAGTATCCGGGCGCCGATGGTGCGCAGGCGTCGGCCGACGATGATCTGGCTGAGGATAAACGTTCCGACAAAAAAAACAACACCCATTACAATCTGTACGGTTGTTGTCATGTGGTGCCTCTTGAGACGGTAAACTGCAAAAACAGGACCATGTTTTCCATCCTTAGGGATAGGGTTGCAAGCCGGTTCATCATTTAATTATGGAACGTCAAAGTTGGTATCGGCCCCATGATTAAGTGGTAAGACCACAATTATAAAACATTTTTATAGATGTCAAGAAAAATTTTAACACCCTAAAATTATTAGCGAGTAAGCAAATTTGATCAAAACTATACCATGAATAATTTGGTCATACCAATTATAATTCATTCAGCAATTCCCCTGCTCATTGAAGACTGCTGTTCAAGTTCAGTACGTGAGCACACAGCCGCCGTCAAACAGGAGATCCCCGCCGACCAGGTACCGGGCATGGTTTGAAAATCCTAAAATAAACAGGTTGGCCGCCTCCAGGGGCGTCATCATGTCCTTGATGCGGGATTTGCCCATCATCACGGTTTTAACCACCTCTTCTTGGCTGATGCCCCTTTGTTCGGCCTGGGCCTCTATCTGTTTCTCCGCCAGCGGGGTTCTCACAAACCCGGTGCTGACGGTAAAAGATCGGATCTCCCCGTTTCCCTCGGCGGAAATGGACTGGCTCAGGGCCCTGAGTCCGAATTTGGTGATATTGTAGACCGGTTTGTTCATGGTACAGATATGCCCGTGGATGGATGCCATGTTGGCGATGACGCCGGTATGGTCAGGGCTTTTCTTCATATACGGAATGACCAGCTTGGATAATAAGAAAGGGGCCCTCAGCATCAATCTCTGCATGAGGTCATATTTTTCCATGGGGAAATCTTCCACCGAATTGATATGCTGGATTCCTGCAATATTGGCCAGATATTTGATCTGTCCGAGCTTGGCGGCTTCCTGGACGGCATGATGGATTTCTTCGTCCCTGCAGAGGTCGGTTTTGATAAAAACCATCTGGCCCCCGGCCTCCCTGGCCCTCTTCTGGGTTTTCCGCCCTTCCTCCTCATTGATATCAAGCCCCACGGTCATGAGCCGGTTTTTTGCGGCTGCAATGGCCACGGCCCGGCCTATCCCGGTTCCTGATCCGGTCACAATACAGACATTGGCGGTGTTGAAATTTTTATCAGGAATAATAAGGGTTTCTTCGGAATTGATGTCAGGCTCTTTGATCAGCATGCGGATCTCCTTTATGATATCCCCTAAGAGATGTAACGTCATCTACCCGGGATGCATTTTATCAACTATCAGCATATCAGCAAAATCCGGGCCAACCGGCTTCAGGGGGAGGGTTCTGTCGCCGGGATCGCTTTGGACGAACCGTCACGGTGTTTAGATTTTTCTCGACTTTTATATTATTCCGGCTTATACATAAAAAAACTGTAGCAAAATTTATACATGTTGTGTCTTTGGTACAGTGGCTTGACATTTTGGTTTATAAAGGAGGTTGCCCATGACAACGGATAAAGACGCCGCTTCCATCCGGGAACTGCAGGAGAAAACAGAACTTTATGAACTCATATTCGACCATATCACGGCCGGGATGCTCATCGTCAATGCGGACGGGGTTATCACCCATTTCAACAAACCCTACGGCCGGTTTCTGAACCTTGATCCAAGGGCCCAGATCGGCCGCCACTGCACCGAAGTGGTTGAAAATACCAGAATGCATATCGTTGCAGAGACCGGCAAGGCCGAGATCAATAAATCCCACCGGATCAACGGCCAGGATATGGTGGTGCAGCGGATTCCCATCCGGAAAAACGGGAAGGTCATCGCGGTTTACGGCCAGGTCATGTTCCGGAATGTGGAAGAGGTCAAGGAACTGGCCGCAAAATTATCCGTGCTGGAATCCAAGGTCCGGTTGTTTGAAAAGGAACTCTTTGACCTTCGGTCCACCCAATATACATTTAACTGCATCATCGGGAAGAGCGATGACATCAACCGTCTCAAGGAAGAAGCCCAAAAGGCGGCCTTAAACGACTCCACGGTGTTGATCACGGGGGAGAGCGGAACCGGCAAGGAACTCTTTGCTCAGGCCATTCACAATGCAAGCCCGAGACGGCACCATCCCTTTGTGCGGATCAATTGTGCGGCCATCCCAAAGGATCTTCTGGAATCGGAATTGTTCGGATATGACGAAGGCGCCTTTACCGGGGCCAAGGTTAAGGGAAAACCCGGAAAATTCGAGCTGGCCCACACCGGCACCATTTTCCTGGATGAAATCGGAGACCTTCCCCTGGATATGCAGCCGAAATTGCTTCGGGTCCTTGAAGACAAGGAATTTGAAAGGGTGGGCGGCACAAAAATCATCCGATCGGATTTCAGGGTGATCTGCGCCACAAATCAAAAACTGGGCGCACTGATGGAAAAATATGCCTTCAGGAAAGATCTTTTTTATCGCCTGAATGTCATCCCCATCCATATCCCGCCCCTGCGGGAGCGGCAAGAGGATATCATCCCCCTGGCCCGGCATCTTCTGAAAAAAATGGCCATGGCCGCCAACCGCCCTCAGACAACACTGGAAAAAGAGGCGGAGAAAGAATTGGAACGCTATGACTGGCCCGGCAATGCCCGTGAATTGTCCAATGTTCTGGAGCGGGCCATGTATTCCTCGGCAGACAACACCATTTACAAGGGGGATCTGCCCTTTCATCCGGAGCAACCCCCACAGACTCCGGGGAAAGAGTCAAACCCCACACTTAAAACCGCCCGGAGCCGGGCCCAGGCGGAAACCATTTGCCAGGCCCTGGCCCGGACAAATTATAACAAGGCAAAGGCTGCAAACCTGCTCGGAATCCACAGAACCCTGCTCTATAAAAAAATGAAGGAATACGATATTCCACTCAAGCCGGAATGAAAACAGCCCGGTCAGGACGGGTCCTTTTTATGCCAGAAACGTTTATCATCCTTATCCCAGTCTGACCCGAATTTTTCGGTCAGATAAAATTCAAGCCGCTTATACCAGTTGATCCAGGGATTCGTGCCCTCTTCCCGGTCTTTCAGGACATCCAGAAGAAAAGCTTCGATATTAATCATTTCCTCCTTGGGAATATAGGAGGCGGCACCGCCGAGATAGGATTTTTTAATGGAGTTCGGGCTTAGGGCATGGGCCGTCAGCATGACCGTCAATACGTTTTTCTTTTTGGCGATTCCCAGGAGCTGGTACCCGTCCACACCCATGATATCCAGGATGGCGATGTCAAAGGGTTCGGTCTCCAGGAGCCGTTTGGCCTGGTCAAAGGTCTGTGCCCGGACCGTGGTACACATGTCCAGGAGCTCTTCAAGAGATTCCAGAACATCGGGTTCATCATCAACAATCAGCACTCTTTTGTTATCTAAACCGGCTTTGGACATATTTCCTTCCTATGATATTTGGGTTATGGGATTCTTCATCAGGCCTTGGTTTTCGTCATTTTCCGACGTTCTCCGTCCCTGACCTCCCGGCGAAGGAGCTTGCCGACCTTGGATTTGGGCAGCATATCCCGGAATTCCACATAGCCCGGCACCTTATAGGGCGCAAGGCGCTCCCGGCACCATCTGATGAGTTCCACTCCGCCCACGCCCTTGGCGTCGTCCTTCAGGACCACGATGGCCTTGATGCGTTCGCCGACCTTTTCATCCGGGATGCCCACCACACAGGCATTGATGACGGTAGGATGGTCCTGGAGGACGGCTTCGATTTCCGATGCTGAGACCCGGTAGCCCTTGTGTTTGATCACGTCGGCGGACCGCTCCATATAGACGAGTTCGCCATCGGTTTTGAAGGACACAAAATCCCCCATCCGGCAATAAATGTTGCCGCCGATCTCCACAAAGGTTTTCCGGGTTTCTTCGGGCTTGCCGTAATATTCCTTCATGGAAAAGGCCGAGGTGACCAGAAGCTCTCCATTTTCATCGGGCCCCACGGGTTCCAGGGTCTCGGGATTCACCACAATACATTCCCGGCTTTTCAGGGGATACCCGATGGAACCGGAAGACGGGTCGGACCCGATGCGGCTGTAGGCCACATGACCGGCTTCGGTGGACCCGTAGACCTGGTAGATGGGAAGATTATATTTTTCCCTGAACCGGGTCATGATTTTTCCGGGCAGGACGTCCCCGCCGCAGAAGCAGTATTTGAGGGAAGAGAGGTCATACTGATCTATGCGGTCATTTTCCAGCATCATGCGGTAAAGGGCCGGAACCCCGAGAAACCAACGGACCCGGTACCGCTGAACGGATTCCAGGATGGCATCCACATGGGGCTGGGGCATGAGCACCGTCATATTGCCCTTGTTGAGGCCGATGGCCATGAAAAGCCCCAGGGCCATGATGTGAAAGAGGGGGTTGACGGCAATGTACACATCCCCGCCTTCCTTCAGATGATCCCCGGCCATGTCATGGGTGACGTCATTGATATAGGAGGTGGCGCCGATGTGATTTCCGGGCACGCCCTTGGGAAACCCGGTGGTGCCGCCGGTATAGAGGATATAGGAAAGATCCTTGACCGGGTCCAGAACCGGTTTGTCGCTAAGGGCCGGGGCTTTGAGAAGGGTTTTGAAGGGCAGGACTTTTTCATTGAATGCCACCTTGCCCCGGGGCACCTTGTCAAAGAGAAAGCCCATGGCCTGTTTCCAGGGTGGGAGGAGTTCCACCAACTGGGTGACCACGGCATATTTCAGGCTGGTCCGGGCAAAGGCTTCCTTGACATAGCCGAAATTGGTGTCCATGCAGATGACGGTTTCAGCTCCTGAATCCTTGATCATATAAGAAATCTCATGGGAGGTGTAGATGGGCGACACCGGCACCAGGACAGCCCCGGCCTTTTGGATGCCCAGATAGGCAATGACCCACTGGATGCAGTTGGGGATATAAAGCAGCACCTTGTCTGCCTTTTTCACGCCCATACTGCGAAGCCCCCCGGCAAACCGCTCACTCAGATTTTTAAGCCTTTTGTAGGTAAAATGTTCGCCCAGATAGACCACGGCGGTTTTGTCCGGGTATTTTTCGCTCATGAGATCAAACCTGGAAAAGGTGAGTTCCTGTTCCAGGGGCATGATATTGTCGACCATGTCTAAAGGTCCTCCTTTTTATGAAACGCCGAAATAGGCGGATTTGACATCCGGGTTGTCCATGAGTTCTTCCTTGGTTCCTTCCATGACGGCGGATCCGTTTTCAAGGATATAGGCATAATCCACAATGGGAAAAACAGGCCGGGCATATTGTTCCGATATAATGACCGAAATCTTGGTTTCCTTCTGGATGGACCTTGTGGCCTTCATGAGGGCGGACTGCATCAGGGGGGAAAGACCCATGAGGGGCTCATCCAGAAGGAGGACTTTGGGCTGGGCCATGAGGGCCCGGCCGATGGCCACCATCTGCTGTTCCCCGCCGCTGAGAAAACCGCCCAGGCGGTGCCTGAGCTTTTCAAGGGCCGGAAAAATGGTCATGACATATTCCAGGGTCTGCCGGGCCTGGGTCCGTGTGGCCAGATACCCGCCGATGCGGAGGTTTTCCAGAACCGAGCTTTCCTTGAACAGGCGGCGCCGTTCCGGGCAGAGGACGATCCCGGCCCTGGCCCGCCGGCTGGGCTCCATATCGTTGATGTTCTGATCGTTGAACAGGATGTCTCCGGACAGGGTGATCCTTTCCCCGCCCGCCATTTTCTCTTTTTTGCGGATATCCAGCATGATGCCGGAAAGCGCATACATAAGGGTGGATTTGCCTGCGCTGTTGGCGCCGAAAATCCCTACAATACTGTTTTCCGGGCAGGCGATGCTGATATTGTTCAGGGCCAGCATGTTTTCGTAGAATACCATGAGATTTTTAGCTTCAAGCATAGGTCATGACCTCCTCGATTTTTTCAGATCCGAAATAGGCTTCTTTTACCTTTGCATCGGCCATGACTTCATCCGAGGTCCCTTCGATGAGCTTTTGCCCGAAATTCATGACCATGACCCGGTTGGCTACCTGGAAGAGTTCCCGCAGGCGGTGTTCGATCATGACAATGGTGATGCCCTCTGCATGGAGCCGTTCGATGAGGGGGACCATGGAGGCGATCTCGCTCATGGAAAGCCCGGAAAAAACTTCATCGCAGATAATGACCTCGGGTTTGAGAGACAGGCACCGGGCCAGTTCCAGGCGTTTCAGATAACCGGTAGGCAGGCTGGAGGTGGGTTTGAACGGGATATTGGAATCCCGCTCAAACCCGATTTCTTCCAGGATGTCCACGGCCACGGTGGCACGGTCTCCGAGCCGCCCGCCGCCCCGCCATCCCCCGGTCCGCTTCGCCCTGGGGGAGAACAGGGGAATGACCAGGTTTTTATAGGCCGGGAGGCTGTAATAGGGCCGCATGACTTGGAAGGTCCGTGTGACGCCCATGTCGGCAATCTTATGGGGCGGCATGCCGGTAATGTCTTTATCTTTGAAAAAAATCTTTCCTGAGGTGGGCTTGATAAACCCGGTGATATTATTGACAATGGTTGTTTTTCCCGATCCGTTGGGCCCGATGATACCCAGAACATCTCCCGGAAAAACATCCACGGTCACGTCGGTTAAGGCCTTGACTCCGCCAAACACCTTGGAGACGTTTTGCATGCTCAGTATGGGCTGTGTCATATTCCTTTCCACCTTTCAAACTGTTCGTATTTTCGTTGTCCAAACACCATGAGCCCTTCACTTTTGAAAAGGATGAACCCCACCAGAAGAGAGGCATAGAACACGATTCTCAAGGTCCCGAAATCCCGGAGAAGCTCAGATACGGGAACCAGGATCAGACAGCCCAGCAAAGGACCCACCAGGGTGCCGGACCCGCCGATGACCGTGGCGGCAATGGGAAGGATGGAAAAATCCAGGGCAAACTGGGAAATGCCCGTCCACATATAGATATGGGTCAGACAGGCCCCAGCCAGGCAGCCCATGGCAGAGGCAATGAAAACCGCCAGGGATTTGTATTTGGTAATGCTGATGCCCGATGCCTTGACGGCCTGGTCATTGTCCATGACGGCCGTAAAGATCAGCCCCATATCCGTGTTGACCATGCGCCGGATGCCGAAGACAAAAATGAGAAGCATGGCGACTATAAAATACTGCTCCACAAAGGCCGAAGAAAAACTGTCAATGCCCACAATCCCGTCGGTGCCTCCGAAGATATCAAAGGCTTCAATGATCCTGGCCATGAAAAGCGGATACATGAGGGTGACAATGGCGAAATAGACCCCTTTTAAGGGGAGGCAGGGAAACAGGAGAATCGTGCAGACCACTCCTCCGATGACCGCAGCCAGGGGCACGGTCAGAATCGGCGGAACTCCAAAATAGGAATTGAGAATCCCGGCAATATACCCCCCGGTACCGATGAAAAAGGCGCCGCCCAGGGACACCAGACCCACATAATGGGCCAGAAAATCAAAACTCAGGGCCAGGATGGCATAAATGCAGACAATGGAAATGACCCGCTGCCAGTAAACGCCCGGCATGAGCAGCGGGAGGGACAGCATGCCGGCAATGAGGATGAGCCTCGGCAGTGCAAGATAGGCCATCTCCCGCCAGGACATGAGGGCATAGAGTCCATCGGATCTGACCTTGATGCCGCGGTCGATCCTTTCTTTTCTTAATTCTTGTGTGGTCATGGTTTATACCCTCTCTTCCAGCTCTTTTTGACGGCCGAAGAGGCCCGATGGTTTCAGGATAAGGGTCAGGATAATGGCCATGAGCGCCACCACCATCTGGAAATGGGACCCGATAAAAACAACGGTCAGGATCTGGGCAAACCCGATGATAAAGGCGGCAAAAAATGCTCCCATCCAGGACCCCAGGCCCCCGACGATGCAGACGGCAATGGACATGATCAGAACATTATATCCGGCTTCCACCACGATATTGCCCAGGGGCAGGATCAGGATGGCGGCAATGCCTGCCAGAATAGCGCCGAACCCCATGGCCAGCATGGCCATGAAATCCGAGTCGATGCCCAGCATGAGGGCTGCCTGTTCGTCCTGGGCCATGCCCTGGAGGGCCAGACCCAGCTTTGTAAAATGGGTAAACACCCAGAGTCCGGCCAGGAGCAGAAGGCCGATAATGACCAGGAAAAGGCGGTGATAATCCACAGGCACACCGCCCAGCATGAAACTGCCTTCCATGAACACGGGCAGGGTATTGGTCATGCCCCGGAATCCGCCCCATCTTAAGCCTTCAAGAATGGCAAGTCCGATGGCGTAGGAACAGATAATCTCGGAAATGTTCATGCCCCGGACCCGTATCAGGATAAACCGGTACATGAACATTCCCAGGAGTCCGTTCACACAAAGGGATAGAAAGATCGACAGGACATAGGGAAGTCCTACCTTTTGAAACAGGGTCCAGGTGACGAAACCGCAGATGATATACAGGGCGCCGTGGGCGAAATTGGGTACCCGGCTGATGCCGTAGACCATGGCAAAGCCGAGACCCATCAAGGCAAGGGACACCGAATTGATGGTCCCGTAGACTAAAATATCCATAGAATGATCCCAAAAATTAATGTGTTAACGGAATAAAACCGATCCCTTATTTTTTCACCATCCAGGGCGGCAGCAGGATGCTGCCTTTGGCAATGCTCTTCGGGTAAACCACCACCCGTTTTCCGTCCTGCCACTGGAGGATGGAGCCGACAGCGCCTTCCTTGGGGTCTGTGGCCGGGATGACCTGGTGGGTTTTGGGATCAAATTTAAGTCGTCCATAGACGCCCATCATATCCAGTTGTTCCAGGGCGGTCACTATTTTGTCGGGATCCAGGGTTCCGGCTCTCTCAACGGCATCTTTCAGGGCATAGACGGCCATATAGGAGCTGGATGCGCCAAGGCCTTCGGGCTCGACCCCCCATTTTTGGGTATAGGCATCATAGAATTTCATGGTCCATTCGGTGGCTTCGGATGGTGCGTTTCCGGCATTGACCACGTTGCAGAGGGTGAACTGGCCTTTACCGTCCGTGGCTTTCCAGAATCCGGGTTGTTCGGCCGCGGCCAGGGTGGAACCGAACGGAAGGGCCGGGATCTTCATATCATACCATTGTTTTAAGAGGATGGCGCTTTCCGGCATGTCCATCCAGATATTGATGATCTGGGAGCCGGTGTCTTTGGCTTTTATGAGAGCCATGGAAAAATCCGATGCGCCCGTGGGGAAGATTTCCGTACCTGTGACTTCAAAGCCTTTGGAACCGGCAACCTTTGCCATGACTTCGGCGGCGCCCCTGGCATGGGACACATCCTGGGCAATGATAAAGACCTTGGTAAAGCCGTACTGTTCTTTCAGGTCGGCAAAATTGGCGATCATTTCTCCTATCAGGTTGACGGCTTCCCCGTGAATCCTGAAGCAGTATTTGAATTTGTCATAGTCTTTTTCCACGGTTTTATGATATGCAGGCGTTAATACGCCGCTGGTGACAATGGAAATCTTCTTATTTTTGGATAAAAGGGACATGGCAGCCAGGGCTGCTTCCGAACGGTTGGGCCCGCCCACGATAAAGTCTGCATTTTTGTTCAGAATGAGCCTTTCGACGGCCATGAGGGCTTCGCTGACGGGAACCCCCGGTTCAAGATCCCGGGTATCGATGACTTCCACCTGAAAAGGCCTCTTGGTCCCCTTCACGTCGACACCGCCGGCTGCATTGATCTCGTCCACGGCCAGTTTTATCCCTCTTTCGGCGGTCCATCCGTAAAGATAGGCCATGGACAAGGGCGCACCGATAATAATGGGTTTTTCCGCAAAGGCATAGCCTCCCCATAAGAATACAAAAAGGCTGACGATAAGGGTGAGAGTCATACGTGATGGTTTACGCTTCATTCGTTTTCTCCTTTTAATTTGTCCATTATCAATAATATTCAAGATCCTTTGGGATCCGGCAAGCCGATGTCATACTCCTTTATTTTGGATTTAAGGCGGTGCAATGATATTTTTAAAAGACGGGATGTTTTTTCAAGATCCCAGTGTGTTTTGATAAGGACATTCAAAAGATGCTCTTTCTCGCTTTCTTTGAGTGATTTTATTTCCATATCCAGCTCCAAGACGTTTTTTCAACATTCTTGCAAAAGACGTAAATAAATCATCCAGTTGAGAGGGGAGACGAGAAGAGCCAACGTACTGATACAGCGCAACAATCAAATGAATTAGGTTATACTACAGCAAAGAGTGTGCCGTGAAAATGAAATTCTGCTGAAAAAATGAATCCCCTTTACCGGATAGGGATTCCAACAATGGATGAAAATTATTTATCAGTCCGGACAGGGGATTTTGGCGGGAGAAGTAGAAAATTTCTTTCCATGCCTAGAAAAAAATCAATGCTGCCGGATCTCATATTTTTTGATTTTGCTTCTTAAAGTCGGGAGCGTAATTCCGAGGAGCTTTGCCGCCTGTGATTTATTCCAGTCCAGCCGGGAAAGTGTTTTTTGGATATGTTCCTTTTCAAGATGGGCCAGGGAAAAGGCCTCAAGCCCCTGGTCCGGCAAAAACGGGGCCTGGATGAGGATACGGTCGATATCATCCCTCAGCAGCACATTTCCCCGGCATCCCACCAGGGCTTGGACAATGGTATTTTCAAGTTCCCTGACATTGCCTTTCCAGGTATGGGTGATAAGCTTTTCCACGACGCCGTCCTGGATTTTGGTGACCCGGGTCCCCAGCTCCAGATTGATTTTGTTTAAAAAATGTTCCACCAGCAGGGGAATATCCGATATCCGGTCGGAAAGGGGCGGCATCCGGAGGGTGAACACTTTGAGCCGGTAGAAGAGATCCTCCTTGAAAAGTCCCTGGTTCACCCGTTCGGACAGATCACAGTTGCAGGCTGCCACAATCCGGCAATGGCTTTTCTGCACCTTTGTCCCTCCTACCCTTGTGTATTCCCTTCGTTGAAGAAACCCCAGGAGTTTTCCCTGGATTTTCAGGGGCAGTTGGGCAATTTCATCCAGAAACAGGGTGCCGTTTCCGGCCAGTTCTATTTTTCCCGTGGTGGTCTGGTCCGCCCCGGTAAACGCCCCTTTTTCATGGCCGAACAATTCGCTTTCCAGGAGGGTGTCCACCACGGCCGAACAGTCAAATACAATAAAGGGTTCATCCTTTAAAGCGGAATTCATATGAATGACCCTTGCCGTGAGTTCCTTGCCCGTGCCGGTTTCTCCCTGGATGAGCACATTGACCCGGCTGGTGCACACCAGGCCCATCATCTTGAAGATATTCCGCATTTTTTCGCTTTTGCCGATAATCCTGAGAGAGTTTGCGGGTTTGGCCGAAACAGGCTTTAAATCCGGTGTGTCCCGGTCGATTTTCAGAATGTGGACGGCCCTGTCTACGGCTTGTTCCACCTGGTCAATATCCAGGGGCTTGTGGATATAATCAAAGGCGCCTCGCTTCATGGCCATGATGGTGGTTTCCATGTCCTGGAAGGCCGTGATCATGATGATTTTGGAGGGGGCCTGGTGTTCCATCATGGATTTGAGCACATCCAGACCGTTCCCGTCGGGGAGCCGGATATCCAGGATAACGATCTGGGGCTGTTCCCGTTCAAAGAGGAGGAGCCCTTTTTCTCCGGTATCCGCCGTGAATACCTGGAGTCCCTTTTCTTCCAGAAACATCTGAAGGGTTTCAAGAATAGAATGTTCGTCGTCCACCACCAGTATTTTAGACATCCGTGTCCCGTTCGCTGAGAATGAAATCCTGGAAGGAGTCTCCTTTAAATATGCCGATCTTGCCCCGGATTTCCAGGAATTCATCAAAATTGCAAAGAAAGATATCCAGAAGTTCCGGGTCAAAATGCTCACCTCTTTCTTTTTGTAAAATATCAAAGGTGACGCCGGGAGGGTAGGCTTCTTTATAGGGACGTTTTGAGGTCAGGGCGTCAAAGGTGTCGGCAATGGCCACAATCCGTCCGGACAGGGGAATGTCTTTTCCTCTGAGTTGATTGGGATACCCGTTCCCATTGAATTTTTCATGATGGGTCAGGGCGATCTCATGGGCTGTTTGAAGGATTTTTGATTTGGACCGGGACAAAAGCCTGGCGCCGATCCGGGTATGGGTTTGGATGGTTTCAAACTCGACATGGGTCAGTTTGCCCGGTTTTAAGAGAATGCTGTCCGGGATGCCGATTTTTCCGATATCATGCATGGGCGAGGCATAATAAATGGTATCGATGAATTCCTGGGGCAAATTCAATTTTTCCGCCATGAGGGCGCAGTATCGGCCGATGCGGATGATATGGTCCCCGGTGTCCTCGTCTTTATACTCTGCCGCCATGACCAGGCGGTGGATGGAATCCACATAGGATTCCTTGAGGTCTTCGTGGGCTTTTTCGGCAATCTGCCGGAGCCGTCTCTCTCTCAGAACCCGGTCCACCCTCAGGATCATCTCCCTTGGAGAAAAAGGTTTTTCAACAAAATCGCTGGCTCCCAGGCTGATGATTTCATCATACTGGTAACTGCGGATTTGACCCGTCATAACGATGACATCGGCGGAAAAATCGGATTTAATGATTTTGGCAAGCTCGATACCATCCATACCCGGCATGTCGATATCCGTCACCACCACATCAAAGGGAGAGGTTTTTATTTTTTCCAGTGCGTTTTCGCCGTTATCTGCGAAAGAACAGTCATGCCCTGTTTTTTGCAGGGTCTGTTCCAGCAGGTCCCTGATCATGGGTTCATCGTCCACCACCAGGATATGGATGGTTTCAGGATCAGCAGAAAAAAAATCATTCATCACGATTTCTCCAGGAGCCGGTTGATGGTTTTAACGAGGGTCTTCATGGGGATGGGTTTTTGAAGGATATCGATAATGCCCGCAGCTTTGGCAAGGGCAATGAGGGTTTCATTTTTGGTGCCCGTACTCAGAAGAACAGGGATATCATGACGGATTTCCAACATTTTCCGGGCCAGGTCCAGGCCCTGCAGTTGCGGCATGATATGGTCCGTAACAATTAGGTCATAAGCCTGCGGATGCTTTTTAAATGCTTCCAGGGCCTCCATGCCGCTCGCATATCCTTCCACCGTGTACCCGGCCCGTTCCAGGACGATTTTTCCGAATTCGACCAGGGATTCTTCATCATCCACCAGCATCACATGGCCTGTTCCCCCGGGCAGGTCCAGGTCTCGTCCAGTATCCGGTCCGTCTTGCCCGGTCTGCCTTAAGGGAAGCAGCACTTCAAAGGAAGACCCTTTGCCGGGGAGGCTTTCCACCAGGATGGTTCCCCCGTGGCTGACAGCTATGCCAAAGGCTACCGCAAGCCCCAGCCCGGTTCCTTCCTTGGGTTCCTTGGTCGTAAAATACGGATCAAAAATCCGTTCAAGGATTTCGGGATCCATGCCCGGACCTGTGTCCTGAACCCTGATCCGGGCATAATGACCCGAGGCCATATTGGGATAGGCAGAGGCTTGTTCCGAATCCAGAAAAATGGAATCCAGGCCGATGGTGAGTTTTCCGCCGGTCCCGGCCATGGCCTGGACGGCATTCCGGCAGAGGTTGAGAAGCAATTGCTGAATCTTTGCCGTATCGGCCGCAACGGTTCCGGTTTCTTCCTTCAGGTCCAGTTTCAGTTCCATTGACGAGGGAAAATCGGGTTTCATAAAATTGATGACGGAATTCAAAACCGGGGTGATCCGGATATGGGTTTTCTCCTGGTCTGTTTCCCTGCAAAAGGTCAGGAGATGTTGAACCAGTTCCTTGGCCCGGAAGGCGGCGCTATGGATTTTTTCAAGGCTGATGCCGATGGTGGAAGATTCCGGTACCTTTTCCATGGCGGCCAGGTCGCAATAGCCGATGATAATGGAGAGGATATTGTTGAAATCATGGGCTATCCCCCGGGACAGAGTGCTGACGGCCTCCATCTTCTGGGCTTGTTTGAGAATTGTTTCCATGCGTTTTTGTTCGATCAATTCTTTTTTCAACTGGTCATTGGATTTTGTCAGCTCTCGGGTTCGAAAGGAGACTTCATCATCCAGGGTCTGCCGGGTTTTTCGGAGTTGAAGCTGTAATTGGCGCATGACAAAATGGGTTTTCAGCCGGGTCAGCACTTCTTCTTTCCGGAAGGGTTTGGTGATATAATCCGACCCTCCCAGTTCAAGCCCGGTGACTTTATTGACCGGGTCCGTCAGGTCCGTCATGAACAGGATGGGGATGTCCTTTGTCTTTTGATTCGCCTTGATCTGCCGGCAGACTTCAAACCCATCCATTTCAGGCATGAGAACATCCAGAAGAATGATATCCGGAGCGGCGTCCTGCAAAAGCCGCAGGGCCTCTTTTCCCTTGGATGCGACCACCAGGTTGAACCCGAACTGATCCAGCAATTCTTTCAGGAACGCAATATTTTCAGCCTCATCATCAACAATCATGATCAGACTTTTGGACGCATGGGGCGGGATCATTTTTTCCCCTTTATATTGAGACTCATGCCCTTGTGCATGAAATTGAGTTCGATGGAATGCTATGTGATGGATAAATTATAGAGATATGGCTGAAACTGTCAAGCAGTCATTTCTTTATGAGCAGTTATGGGTGAGTATTCATTCGTTGTTCTAAAAGTCGGGTCAACTTGACTGATTTGGCTCAGCGATGAACAATTTCATGCCGGTCCCATCAAATTAACCTTCAGACAAAGCATTCCCCGTCCCGGATACAGATGGTCCTCCCGGCATAGGCTTTCATGTCCGGGTTGTGGGTCACCACAATCACGGTATGGCCGTCGCTGTTCAATGATTTCAGCAGCCCCATGATATCCCCGGCGGTTTTTGAATCCAGATTCCCCGTGGGCTCATCCGCCAGGATAAGGGGGGGCTTGTTGACAATGGCCCTGGCAATAGCCACCCGTTCCTGCTCGCCGCCGGACAATTGATCCGGCAGACGGTGGGATTTGGCCGTCAGACCCACCCGCTCAAATAAAAAAATCCATATTCCGGACAGCCTCAACCCGGGTATCGCCACTCTGATAGGTCTTTTTCAAGCCCTGGACCTCAATTAAATGCTTCACTTCCGCCATTTCTTTCCTCTCTTTTTTACAGCGCTCTCAATGCTTCGATGGGATCCATATTTCCGGCCTTAAAAGCCGGGTAAAGGCTTGCCAGAAGGCTCAACGCCACTGCCATGAGGATGGAGACCGCTCCCAGGCGCAAATCGATTCCGGCAAAGGTCCCGTCATGGATGACCATGGGAACGAGCCCCCAGGCCGTCAGATTGCCCGCGGCAAAGCCCAGGATGCCGCCGATGATCCCCAAAAGAAGGGCCTCCAGCAGGATAATCTGCATGACATGGCTCTGCCTGAACCCGATGGCCCTGAATATTCCGATTTCCCGTGTCCGTTCATTGACTGATCCCATCATGGTGACAAAGACCAGCAATGACCCGATGAGGATTACAATCACGGAGACCCCGAAACTGAAGGCTTGGAACATTTCAATGGACTGCATTTTGGACAGGACGGCCTGTTTCATGGCCGTCACCTTTGCCTCGGGAAATTTTTCCGCAATCTGGAGGGTCAGCTCGGAAATGGGGCATCCCCGGCAAAAGGCCGATATTTCCACCATGGAAATCTTGCCTTCTTTTCCTAAAAGTCGCTGCGCCGCCCCAAGCCGGGCCGCCGCCTCAGCGCCCAGCATCACCTCGTTTTCGTTCTGGGGGAAAACCCCTTGGCTTTTATGCCACCAGGTCTTGAGGGCGATTTCCTCTTCAAACCAGACCCCCATCATCAACACTCTTTTTTCATTGATGGTCACAGCCCCCAGAATTTTCGGGGCCACAATGGAAATATTTTTGCTGTTTTGGATGGTCAGGATTTCGGCCAGTTTGGCTTCATCCAGTTCAGGGACACTGTAATTCACCCCTCCCACATCAATGCCGCCGTAATTGAGGGCCAGGTTTTCACTCTTTGGAACCATGACGATATTGGCCCCGAACTGGTTGAGTTTTTCTTCAATATCCCGTGTCATGCTATTTGTCACGGACAACAGGGTCACCACCGTTGAAATGCCTATGACCAGACCCAGGACAAGGAAGATCATCCGGCCCTTCCGGCGGCGGATATTGCCGAAAGAGATATTATGGAGCTTCACTGTCTTCCTCCTCATGTTTCATGGTGGTCCGGTGCCGGCGGTGATTAACCTCATTCAGCAGGATCACCCTCAGGTCCTGCCGGACAAAGCCTTCAATGACGGCATCGGTTTTGACCTTTCGGTGATCATAGGTGACCACAAGACGGGACCCGTTTTTATCCTGAACAATCTGTTTTACACCCTCCATGGCCGATAGTTCCGAAATAGCGGTTTTTGGCCAGGATGAGCCGGATTCCAGTTTGAAGACCGCATCATCCAGATTCCGTATGGCCATATAGGAGACTGCCCGGGGAACCGTTACCACCCCCAATCCTGCAACGACGAGAACGGAAACGATCATGGCCAGGGTCCGGAAGCCGATTCCCCTTTTTTTTATGCCGAGAACCTTTTCTCTTTTTTCCCGGTATTTTTCCGGATCATAGGCCATGAGCTCTTCCTTATTTTTTATACTTGCAATACCAGGCATTGGCATTGATCTCCTCCATGGAAATGACAAGATTGTCTCCCCGGACTTCCCGCTCCAGGGGGGCCGGGTTGCACCCGCCCTTGACCTCATTGATCCGTTCCGCGGCAAACCGCATACCGCAGTTGGTGCATACCATGAAATCCCCTTCCTGGACATAACCCTTGCCGGAACGATAGCACACGTCACATGCATCCACTGCAGCCCGGATGACCCCGTCGGCACTCTGAACCAGGAAAAACGCCACCATGACCCCGTCATCGGCTTTGACCTTGAAATAATGGGCTTTTCCGTCACTCACGGTTTTTACGGGAATCATCAGGTTCCCGTCTTTGGGGG
>CAZAHK010000041.1:0-5348 GCA_964484555.1 uncultured Desulfobacula sp. | reverse complement strand
ACAGATTCAAGGGTTTCAACCGTGCCCGGGTATCCGACTTGAGACAGGGTCCGGGTTATTTCTTCTTCGGTCAAGGGCCCGGTAAAATCAACGGCAATGCGTTTCCGGAAAAGATTCATCCCCATGCCTGAATATCCTTTCAACTGGGAAAGGCTCTGGCTGATGGTTTTAAAGCATCCGCCGCAGGACAGGGTATCTATTTTGATGATGGCCCTCTGGATGCCCCCTGCTTCTGTTCGTTCAGCCGTGACCCGGTCTGCGGTAAACAGGATAAAAACCCCGACAGCCCCCAGAATCAAATATTTTATGGATTTCACGATTTCCTCCTCTTGAATAATAAAAATGGACATGCTTTCCTTTATGCTGCCCTTGCATAATCAAGACCTGTGCCAGGTCCGAAAGGAGGGGTCAAAAAAATTTCAATGGGCTGAATTTATAAGAATACTCCGGGGTGAAGAAAAAGAGAACGGGCCATAGATACCAACCATGCTTGCAGACTATTCTACAGGCTTTTGCAGAATAGTCTGCAAATCCTAAATCCCGTATTTTTCCAGGCGGTATAGAAGAACGTGTCTCGGGATTTTTAAAAGTCTGGCTGCTTCCGAACGGTTTTGGCCGGCTTTTTCCAGGGCCTTTAAAATATAGGCCTTTTCAATATCCTCCAGAGCGATTCCCCCGTCCGGAATTTCAGGGGAAAACTTGGAAACAGAGGGTTTGTCCACCAGCAGATGAAGGTCTTCAGGCTCGATCCGGTTATGCTTTCTTAAAATAATACAGCGTTCGACAATATTTTGGATTTCCCGGATATTTCCAGGCCAGGAGTAGGCTTTCAATACTTCCAGGGCCGGGTTTGAAAAATTCACCTCGGCCGGGGCATTGAATTTTTTCAAAAAATGGGTGACCAGGGCCGGAATATCTTCTTTTCGCTCCCTCAGGGGCGGGATCAACAGAGGAATAACGCTGAGCCGGTAAAAGAGATCTTCCCTGAATTCCCCGGCAGCGATTTTCTTTTTCAGATCCAGGTTGGTGGCGGCAATGATCCTGATGTCAACTCGTTTTGCCGTGTCGGAACCCACAGGCTGTACTTCTTTTTCCTGGATGGCCCGCAAGAGCTTGACCTGGACATCGGTGGTCAATTCCCCGATTTCATCCAGGAACAAGGTACCATTGGAAGCCGTTGAAAAATGTCCCTTCCTGTCCTTGACCGCACCGGTAAAGGACCCTTTTACATGTCCGAAAAGCTCGCTCTCGATGAGGCCCTTGGGAATGGCCGCACAATTGACGGCCACCATGGGGCCGTTGCTTCTGGGACTGTTCTGGTGGATCAAGCGCGCCAATACTTCCTTGCCTGTGCCGGATTCACCGGAGATCAGGACCGTGGCCTCGCTGTTGGCGGCCCTGGATGCCGTATCCAGCAACTCTTTCATCATTGTGCCGGCAGAAACAATACCTTCCGTACCGGTCAACTGGTTGATTTCATTGACCAGCAGCTTTGTTTTGGTGCGCAACCCCTTCAGTTCCAGAGCCTTTTGGCAGGATAGAATCAGGGTGTCCCGGTCAAAGGGCTTGGTGATGAAATTAAAGGCCCCCTTATGCATGGCCTGGACCGCCATTTCAATGGACCCAAAGGCGGTCATGACAATGACAGGCGTATCCGGGGCTTCTTTTTTAACGGTTGAAAGAATGTCCAAGCCGCTCATATCACCCAGCTTCACATCCGTCACCACCAGGTCCGGGGCCTGGGCCTTAAACTGCTGCAAGCCTTCCCGGCCCGAGGCAGCCGTCACGACCTGGAACCCTTTTGCGGCCAGGTTATATTCCGTGACCCTTCTGAGGCTCTGGTCATCATCAATCAGCAAAATCACATCAGACATGCTTGATCTCGCCATTCTTCGCCATTTAAATTTCCCTCAAGACTGCCCGTCGGAACCGGTTTTTTCCGGCAGGACAATTGTAAAAAGGGCTCCGCCCAGGTCTGATGTCCCGATCTCGATTTTTCCGCCCAGGCTTTCGATCATCCGCTTTGAAATGGAAAGGCCAAGGCCTGTACCGCCTCCCTTAAAAGTGACAAAGGACTGGAAAACATCTTCGGCCATGGCGGCGTCGATTCCGGGACCGTCATCGGAAATTTTGATGAGCCGCGCGTTTTCGTGCCGGCCGACCTCGACCCTGATCCTGCCCCTGGTTCCCACAGCATCCACGGCATTCAGGAGGATATTCATCAGGACCTGAATCATGGAGGTCTCGTCAACCCCAAAATCATCCTTGGGGTCAGCCTGGACGGAAAGGGCTATGGATTTCTCTTCAAACCGGGCTTCCAGAAGGGACACCACCTGGTGGATAATCCCGGTAATGGATTCCTGTTTGCTTCTGCTCTCCTGCTGTTGTCCCCGGCAATAGTTCAGGACATCTTCCACGGAATGGTTCAACCGTGAAATTTCCGAGCGCATGATGTCAATAAATTCATGTTTGGGGTGGCCCTGGGGCAATTCATCGGCCAGGATTTCAGCCGCGCCCTTGATGGAGGCCAGGGGATTTTTCAGTTCATGGGCCAGGGAGGCCGACACATGGCCCAGCATGGACAATTTTTGACTTTGGCCCAACTGCCTTTCAGCTTCCAGCAGCCTGGACGCCTGCTCGTGCAGACGCTCATAGGAGGCGGCCAGTTTTTCGGAGAGGGTCTTGTATTTTTCCCTTAACCGGTTTTCCCGGCTTGAAATCAGCCCGATGACGATTCCGGCCGCAAGGTAAAACACAATTTCCGATAACTCGCTGTAATAGGCTTCCGGCCCCCTTGCCCAGAATAAAAACAGATGGGGGACAAAGGCGAGGCAGGACAGCAGTGCAAGGCTTACCCCTCCCCAGAGCCCGAAAACAACAGCGCCGATGGCAATGGGAAAATAACTGAGTCTGCGGTAGGTGTCATGATAAAGGGCCAGATGACCGGGCGTGAGGGCATGAAGCAGGCCGATGGCGGCCACGGATGCCAGGAGAAGAAAAAATACATCCCATTTTGTCTTTGGTTTCATGGTATAACCTGCAAGCCCTGATTTTGAATATCCTTTTCCGCCATGATAGCGGATTCTATTTTTCAAATCAAATTTTTAAATTTCAACCGTCAAAACCTCTGGAATAAAAAAGCAAAGACTGGTACATAAGAAAACACAAAATGACACCAATCCTCAAAGGAGGTCGATTATGAAATTTTTCAAACTAAATCTAATCCTGGTTATGTTAATGCTTCTGACATTTCCCTTAACCCCCGCTGTGGCGGATGATTATACAGACACCATCGAAATATTTATCAAATCCGATGCCGTAAAACCATTTTTTAATGAAGCTTACGGATATGCCGTCTTTCCCCTTGTCGGAAAAGGCGCCATTATTCTGGGCGGGGCCTATGGGGCAGGCCGGGTTTACAGGCAGGGAGATATTACAGGCACAGCAACCCTGTTTAAGGTCAATTTCGGATTTCAACTGGGGGGACAGGCTTTCCGCCAAATCATTTTCTTTCAGGATAAACGGGCCTATGATGAATTTACAAGCGAAGGGTTTGAATTTGACGGCTCCCTTTCCGCCGTCGTCATTACAGTGGGCGCCCAGGCCCAGGCCGGAACTCAGGGCAATACGGCCGGCGCAAGCCTCGGGCCTGCCACCGGAGCCCAGGCCGAGACCAGCTATACCAAAGGAATGGCCGTATTTGTCCACACCATCGGCGGCCTCATGTATGAGGTCTCCATCGGCGGCCAGAGGTTCTCTTTTTCACCCATCAACTGATATCTGATTTCATCGCGCCCTATCCCGGTTTTCCATCCGGATAAGGCGCGGTGCTTAGTCCGGGACAAACCGCCATCCATCCGTCACAAATCATTCAATTCAAAAAAAAGCTCCTGGCCTGGTATGGGCTGAATCACCGGAAACTACCCTGGCGGGAAACCCGTGATCCCTATCCCATATGGATATCCGAGGTCATGCTTCAGCAGACCCAGGTCAAAACGGTGATCCCCTATTTTCTGAATTTCATGGACCGGTTCCCGACCCTTGAGGCCTTTGCAATGGCTGATCTTCAAATCGTTCTGAAACTGTGGGAGGGGCTTGGTTATTATGCCAGGGCCAGAAATTTCCACAAGGCCGCCCGGGTCATTGTCCAGGAGATGAAGGGGGTGATCCCGGACGATTTCCATGGATTTCAAAAGCTGCCCGGCATAGGAGATTATATCGGCTCTGCGGTTCAGAGCATTGCCTTTGGCCGTCCTCTGGCGGTTGTGGACGGCAATGTCAAACGGGTCCTGGCAAGGCTTTACCGTATGGAAACCCCAGCCAACAAAGGGGATTCCCATGGGCCATTCAAAACTCTGGCCGACCTTCATCTGGACAGACATGACCCGGGAACCTTTAACCAGGCCATGATGGAACTCGGGGCACTGGTCTGTTCCCCCAAAGCTCCGGACTGCAATGCCTGTCCGGTGTCGGAATTCTGCAAGGCGTTTCTTTCGGGCGCGGTGGATCAATTTCCCAAACGGACGGCATCCAGAAGGGTTCCCACCGTCCATATCGCCGCAGGCATTGTCCGGAAAAACGGCAAGGTTCTCATCACCCGCCGGAAACTGAACGGGCTCCTGGGCGGGCTATGGGAGTTTCCCGGTGGAAAATTGGAAAAAGGCGAAGAAGCCTCTTTGGCCTGTATCCGTGAGATAAAAGAAGAAACCGGGCTCACCGTGGGGATAGACGCTCACCTGACCACCATTCATCATGCCTATACCCATTTTAAAATCAAAATGGATGTTTATTATTGCCGCTATATTTCCGGCAGGATCCGGTTAAACGGCCCCATGGACTTTAAATGGATCCGGTTAACGGATATAGACCAATTTGCCTTCCCCAAAGCCAATCTGAAATTTATTCCCCTGATTCGTGAAATCAAAGAGAAATAATACCGATTTGGAATAAAAAAAAACAAATCCTTGTCATAAGTTCAAAGGCTATAAAAAAAACAGATAAATACGGAAAGGCAATTGAATTGATCCATAACCTGATTAATATATGAAAGGAGGCGGAGTCAGGAAATGGTGACATGATATTTAGAAAAAAAACGTCCAGGGATGAGTTTAAACAGCTCACCTACCCCCACATGAAATTATTGTATAATGTGGCGTTGAGGTATTGCGGCAACCTGTTTGATGCTGAAGATATCGTCCAGGAAACATATCTGGCTGCCTTTAAGAATTTTCATCAATTGAGGGAGAAATCAAAATGCAAATCCTGGCTCCTGAAAATATTAAGAAATAATTTTCTGAAAAGCTATCATAAGCACAAAAGCATGCAGAGACTGAATGAAACAGATTATA
>CAZAHK010000040.1:5601-25047 GCA_964484555.1 uncultured Desulfobacula sp. | reverse complement strand
CCTGTTCGCCTTTACCCTTGTTCAGGTGGTTTCTCTCCGGTTCATCAATCCGCCGGTAACCCCCAATGTGGCCTGGGAACAGGTGGAAGCCCTTGTCAAAGGGAAGCCTGAAAAGCAGCCGGTCTATCGCTGGAGAAATATTGAACAGATTTCGCCCCATCTGAGAAGGGCGGTGATTGCTTCCGAGGACCAGCGGTTCCTGTCCCACAGGGGATTTGATTTCAATGAAATAAAAAAAGCGTACAACAGCCTGATCCGGGAAAAAAAACTGCGGGGGGCCAGCACCATCAGCATGCAGACGGCCAGAAGCGTATTCCTTTTATCCAGCCGCCATGTTTTTCGGAAACTGGCGGAAATTTATTATACGGTTTTGATTGAACTCTTCTGGAACAAGCACCGGATTCTTGAAATGTATCTCAATACCGTTGACTGGGGAACAGGGTTGACAGGGGCGGAAGCGGCGGCCCAAAAATATTTTTCCAAGAGCGCCGGAGGCCTTACCCGGGATGAGGCCGCACTGATGACGGCCATCCTGCCGAATCCTCACAAATGGTCGGTTAAAAATCCGTCCGCCTATATCCGGATGCGGCAAAGCCGGATCATGAAGGCCATGCACATGATGCCCCTCATCTGATCCTGCTTTAAAATCAGGTTCTGCTTAAATAGGTCCCGCTTTAAAATGGGGTGAGCGAAGGGGCTTGAACCCTCGGCCACCAGGGCCACAACCTGGTGCTCTACCAACTGAGCTACGCCCACCATACAAAGTTTTTCTTAATTACCAGACCCTGAGCTTTTTATCAATAGTTTTTTATTTCCAAGGGAGTCAGGCTTCCCCCCATCTGATCCCATCCAGAAGATCTTCGCTCCGAGACCCTGGTTTTTGTCATTGACCTTAAAGCGTTGTTTGACTATTATCCTTGGCATAATACTATATTGATAAGGAAATACGCATGAATTCACTCTTCATCTTTATTGTCAGGCTGATCCTGGGCCTTGTCTTCGGCATCCTCCTCATACGGCTGTTCAGGCCGGAATGGGGACTTTTTCATGGGGTCGGAGCAGGACTCGTCCTGGTAGCCCTTGCTTACGCCATGGTCTTTTTCAGAAAAAAGAAACAAGAATAATTCTCGGGGTTTTATACAAGTGGAAAAAAATATCATTTTAGGGACCGCAGGCCATATCGATCATGGGAAGACAAGCCTGGTCCGGGCTTTGACAGGGATTGAAACCGACCGGCTCAAGGAGGAAAAGGAAAGGGGCATCACCATCGAACTTGGGTTTGCTTTTCTTGACCTTCCCAATGGTCAGCGGGTGGGCATCGTGGACATGCCGGGCCATGAAAAATTTGTCAAAAATATGGTGGCCGGTTCCAGCGGTATTGATGTGGTGGCCATGGTCATTGCAGCCGATGAGGGGGTCATGCCCCAGACCCGGGAGCATATGGAGATCTGCAACCTCATGGGAATCCGGGACGGCATGATCGCTCTCACCAAAATCGACATGGTGGATGAAGACCTTCTGGAACTGGCCCTGGACGATATCCATGAATTTGTAAAGGGAACCTTTCTTGAGGAAAAACCTATAATCCCGGTCTCCTCAGTCACGGGCCAGGGCCTTGATCTTTTTGTTAAAACCCTTGAAACCATCTGCGCCAATTTGCCGGAGCGTAAATTTTCTTCCATATTCAGGCTTCCCGTGGACCGCGTCTTTTCCATGAAAGGCTTTGGCACCGTCATCACCGGCACCCTGGCCTCGGGCAGTATCCATGTCGGGGATGATATCATGGTCTACCCCCGCCGGATCGTGTCAAAGGTCAGGGGTATCCAGGTTCACAGCTCCGGCGTTGACATTGCGGGCCCCGGCACCCGGACCGCCATCAATTTCCAGGGCCTGGACAAGGATTCCGTCAACCGGGGAGATATCCTTTCCACGCCGGACACCCTCATTGAAAGCTATATGGTGGATGCCCGGTTCCATTATCTGAAAAGCAATGGAAAGCCTGCCAAAAACAGGACCAGGGTGAGATTTCATTCAGGCACCAGCGAGATCCTGGGATATCTCATGCTCCTGGACCGGGAGGAACTGATGCCCGGAGAAGAAGCCTGCGTCCAGTTCCGCCTGGAATCCCCGGTCTGCTGCATCAAGGACGACCGGTATGTCATCCGGAGCTATTCCCCCGTCAAGACCATCGGCGGCGGGGCCATATTGAACCCGGCCTCCCGGAAGCACAAAACACCGGACAAAGCTGTGATCCAGGGGCTGGAATCCCTGCTCCCGGATGATCCAGAACAGACCGTCGCCTATTTTCTGTCTTTGAAGGAGCATGAGGGCCTGTCCTTTTCAGAACTGAGGGTCATGACCAATATCCCGGATAAAAAACTTCTGGCAGGCCTTCAGAAAATGCTGGCCAAACAGCAGGCCATCCTGACGGACAAGGAAAAACAGATTTATATCAGCGGCAGTTTTTTTGAAACCTTTAAGGAAAAACTGCTTCAAAAGCTGGAGGCCTATCATCAAGAAAACCCCTTAAAGGAGGGCATGCCCACCCAGGAACTAAAATCTAAATTCCAGTACATTGATGATGTGAAATTTTTTAACCTTTTGTTTGCCAAACTCACCAAGGAAAACCTCATCCTCATCGATAAAAACATCATCAAGCTGTCGGGCCATGAGGTGGAACTCCAGGTGGACCAGCATGCGGTCAAGGAAAAAATCAAAAAAATATACACGGACTCGGGCCTGACCCCGCCTTTTTTCAGAACCGTGTGTGAGGACCTGAAGCTGGATAAAAAAACAGCCACGGATGTTCTCCACATGCTGGTGGATGAAAAATCCATCGTCAAAACCAAGGATGATCTGTATTTTGACGCCAGGGAAATCCAAAAGCTTGAAGAAAAGCTGATTTCCTTTCTTAAGGAAAAGGAGTCCATCTCAACCCCTGATTTCAAGGATATGATCGGCGTCTCCAGAAAATATATCATTCCCCTCATCGAATATTTTGATTCCACCAATTTGACCATACGGGTGGGAGATACCCGGCAGTTGAGGCGGAAAGTTTAGAGGATCTCCGCCGAAAACGTTTCGACAATACTGTTCAGAAAGGTCCTGCCTTCCAGGTTAAGGAAAAACCGGCTGTTCTCAATGCTTCCCAGATTTTCGTCCAGAATCCGGGAGAGGATAATTTCAAACCTTTTTGTAAAGGGCAATTGAAACCGGTCCTGGAATTCATCCAGATCAAGTCCCTCCAGGGTGCGGAGCCTTAACATGATAAATTCAGCCATTTTCTGCTCCAGACTCAGGGTCTCATGGTCCTCCACCGGCAGTTGGCCGGAAGCAAGATCCGTGATATACCGGTCAATGCTCCTGTGGTTCCAGGATCTGACCGCTCCGTCATAGGAGTGGGCCCCGGGCCCAAAGCCCAGGTAGGAAGCCATATTCCAGTATCGTGAATTGTGCCTGGAGCGGTTGGCCTTGCCCCTTGAAAAATTCGAGATCTCATAATGTTCAAACCCGTTTTGGGTTAAATACCGGGAGGTCATTTTAAACAATAAAGACATCATGTCATTGCCGAAGGGAATAAAATTGCCTTGTTTCATTTGATCTGCAAGGGGGGTACCCGGTTCCAGGGTGAGCATATAGGCGGAAATATGGGAAGGCCGCCTGTCCAACGCTTTTTTCAAATCCCTGATCCAGGCGGCTCGGGTTTCTCCGGGAACGCCGTAGATGAGATCCAGGCTGATGTTTTCAAATCCTGCCGTTTCTGCACGGTCAATGGTCTTCAGGGCTTCGTCGGCCGTGTGGATGCGGTTGAGGAATGCGAGTTTGACATCGTCAAAGGACTGGACCCCGATGCTGAGACGGTTGACTCCCGTCCCTTTCAAACCGGTAAGGTAGTCGCTATCCACGGTGCCGGGATTGATTTCCACCGTGATTTCCGCATCCGGGGAAACCCGGAACCGGGTGTTAAGAGTTTGAAAGATCCGGTCAATTTGTTTTATATCCAGCAACGAGGGGGTTCCGCCTCCCAGATAAATCGTGTCAATATGGTCATGGGGGGACGAAATATCCGACTCCGCTCTCAGATGTATCTCCGTTTCAAGGGCCTTCAGATAATCAGGGATCAGGGAAAGGCGGGTCTCGGAATAAAAATCGCAATAGGCGCATTTTCTGAGGCAGAACGGGATGTGAATATAGATGGATTGGGAATTACACAAACCGTTTCATCAGCTCGTCAATAACGGAATCGACATTGACGGGGGTGACTCCGTAATAGCGGCAGGCCTGTTTTACCCGGTCCAGGTGGGGGCTGTCCGCCATGTCCTCGGGACCCCTGAAAAACCCCATTCTCCGGCCGATCTGGTAAAGGACCCGGTCCTCGGGGGCCAGCTCGAAAAACCGGTCGATAATGGAAATCATTTTCTCCTTATCCTCCGGCAATTTGCCGTTAATGGTTTCAAACAGGTTCAGGATATGATCGCTTTTAATATAGGAGCTGATTCCGTCCAGGCTCTCCAGAAACAGCCGGATTTCCTTGGCCATCACGGCATCGCCGGGTTTTTCGAATTCTCCCCGGGCCGCCTGGGCGAATAATTCGGTTCCATCGGTCACGGCAAGGGTTCTGAGCCGGATAAAATCAGGGTTGATGATGTTCAGAGCCGATGCGGTTTCCATGGCATGTTCAATGGAATATTCAATGCCGCCAAGCCCGGGCATGACATATTCGGACAATTCCATGCCCGCTTCTTTGACCTTGAGCCCGGCCTTGATATGGACGGCCTTGCCGGCTCCTTTTCTGATCTGCGCCAATACCCTGTCGGAACCGGATTCCATTCCGATATGAATCCGGTTCAGCCCGGCCCGGGCGATTCTTTTCAGGTCTTCCTGCCGGATGCGGGCAATGGTGTGGCTTCTGGCATAGGAGGTGATTCTTTCAACGTGTGGAAAACAGGTTTTAAGATGAGAAAGCACCGTCACCAGATCATCGGGATTCATGATCAGGGAATTGGCATCTTGAAGAAAAACAGATTTCATCCCGTCGGCATACCAGTTCATGGCGGCATTAAAGGCCACCCGGTCTTTTTCCTGGAAACCGGCATACAGGGTATCGATGACTTCATTGTCCATGAAACCGCCGGGCTTGATGATCTGCCGGATCCTCTCAATATAGCCGTGAAGAAAATCAATATCTTTGAGGATATTGTCTACGGACCTGAGGGAGAATTTCCTTTTTTTATATACCCGGCAAAAGGTGCAGTGATTCCAGGGGCAGTTCCTCGTCAGCCGGATCAAAAGACTGTGGGCTTCACTGGGGGGACGGATGGGGCCCTGTTCAAAGCCTTCATAGATATCTGTTTTCTTTCTTTTTTCCATGGGCCTTTCCTCATCCGTGTTTAAATTTCGTTTATTTTTCCATCCGTTCATTTTTCTTCCAGACTGCCGGATTCCGAAATCTGCAAAAATATAACCGCTGACCCGTCTAAAGTCAATGGGTTTGAAAAGCGGAAATTCCTTTGTCTCCGCCCCTTTCCTGAATTTTTCGGAACCCAAGGCCCCTCTTCCGGAATTTCTTATTCCGAGCCCTTGAAACCTTGGGGTTTATTGTGATACTTATCCATGATTCGAAAAAAGGTTTACAAAACCATAACCGATTGCGATCCTTGGGAGGTAACCATGCCGGGGTTTGAAATATTTGGAGCTGAAGAAAAAAAAGAAGTGGCCGATGTCCTGGATACCGGCGTTCTTTTCCGATACGGGTTTGAAAAGGCGAGAAACGGGCAGTTCAAGGCCCGTGAATTTGAAAAAACCTTGTGCAGCATCACGGGCAGCCAATACAGCCATCTGTGTTCCAGCGGAACCGCCGCCCTTTCCACGGCCCTTGCCGCCTGCGGCATCGGCGCCGGAGACGAGGTCATTGTGCCACCCTTTACCTTTGTGGCCACCTTTGAAGCGGTTCTGACCGCCGGCGCCGTTCCGGTGTTCTGTGATATTGATGAAACCCTCTGTCTGGACCCGGACTGCATTGAGGCGGCAATCACCCCGAGAACCAAGGCCGTGGTGCCGGTTCACATGTGCGGGTCCATGGCCAGAATTGACGAAATCAAGGATGTCTGCCGAAAAAAAGGCCTGATCCTCCTGGAAGATGCCTGCCAGTCCCTTGGGGCCACCTACCAGGGGAAAGCCGTGGGCACCTTCGGCCTGGCCGGATGTTTCTCCTTTGATTCCGTCAAAACCGTTACCTGCGGGGAGGGCGGAGGCATCATCACGGATGACAAAGACGTCTATGAAAAGGCCGACCAGTTTGCCGATCACGGCCATGACCATCTGGGCGGCCCGGACCGGGGCGCCGACGACCACCCCATCATCGGGACCAATTTCAGAATCAGTGAACTCAACGCAGCCGTGGGCCTTGCCCAGCTTAGAAAACTCGATCAGATCCTGAGAATCCAGAGAGAAAACAAGCATGCCGTCAAAGATGCCATGGCCGACCTGCCCGAGGTCTCCTTCAGGTATATCCCCGATGCCAAAGGGGATTCCGCCACTTTTTTAAGCTTTTTCCTTCCCACGGAAGAAAGAACCCGGCAGGTGGCCAAAAATCTTACCGCCAATGGGGCCGGTGCTGTCTTCTGGTATGACAACAACTGGCATTATTATAAAAAATGGCATCATTTAAAAGAAATGAAGCGGGCTGCAAAACTCCCCTTTGAACTTTGCAGCAGCCTGCCGGACTATAAGACCCTTGTCCTGGAAGAATCCGACAGTATCATGAAACGGACCCTTTCCATGCAGATCATGCTCTCATGGACAAAACAGGATATTGAAAACAGGATCAGCGCCATCATCAAATCATTTAAAGGATAGGAAAAAGGATTAGACATGTTTCGAAATTTCAAACTGGTTCCCCATATCATATTTGGAAGGGGCTGTTTTGAACAGCTCGATGAAATCGTTGAAAAACAGCGGACCACCCCGGATTCATGGGTGGTCTTTGTGGTTGATGACGTATTCAAAGGCAAGGCCCTGGAAAAGAAAATTCCCGTGCATGGAAAGGACCTGCTCCTCTGGGTCAATGTGGAGGATGAACCCAAAACAAAATATGTGGATGATCTGACCCTTCGGGTAAAGGCCTTTGCCCCCCTTCTGCCTTCCGCCGTCATCGGCATCGGCGGAGGCTCCGGCATGGACCTGGCCAAGGCCGTCTCCCTGATGCTGACCAATGAGGGTTCTTCTACCCTTTACCAGGGATGGGATCTGATCAAAAACCCGGCCGTTTACCACATGGCCGTTCCCACCCTGTCCGGAACCGGGGCCGAGGTTTCAAGGACCGCCGTACTCACGGGGCCGGAGAAAAAACTGGGCCTGAATTCCGATTACACCGTCTTTGATCAGATCATGCTGGACCCGGAACTTACCCAGGGCGTGCCCAAAGACCAGCATTTTTACACGGGCATGGACTGCTATATCCATTGCATTGAATCCCTCCAGGGCACTTATCTGAATGAATTCTCAAAGGCCTACGGCGAAAAATCCCTGGATCTCTGCCGGGAAGTGTTTTTAAACGATCATGCGGACAGCGCCGACAAGCTCATGATGGCATCCTTTTTCGGCGGCATGAGCATTGCCTATTCCCAGGTGGGGGCCTGCCACGCGCTGTCCTACGGGCTCTCCTATGTCCTCGGCACCCATCACGGCATCGGCTGCTGCATTACCTTTGATTACCTGGATGAAATCTATCCCGAAGGGGTGAAGGAATTCCGCACCATGATGAAAAAATGCGGGATTGAACTGCCCCGGAATCTTGTGAAAAACCTGAACGATGAAAAAATAGAACGAATGGTAACCGTTGCCCTGGGCCTTGCCCCTCTATGGGAAAACTGCCTGGGCAAAGACTGGCAAAGCATCATGACCCGGGAAAAAACAAAATCCCTATTCCTGAAAATGTAAAAGAGACACCATGACCCTCGCAGTCATCCCCTCCCGGTATGGTTCCAGCCGGTTTCAAGGCAAACCCCTGGCCCTCATTGCCGGAAAGCCCATGATCCGGCGGGTATATGAACAAGCGAAACAATCGGCCGCTGTCACACAGGTGGTGGTGGCAACGGACGATGAACGGATCTATAGGGCCGTCAAAGACTTTGGCGGCCATGCCGTCATGACCTCCGAAGCCTGCCGGTCCGGAACCGACAGGGTGGCTGAAACCGCAGAAATCCTGGGGCTTTCCCCCGATGACCTGGTGATCAATATCCAGGGGGACCAACCCGTATTCAACCCCCTGACCATTGATGAACTGATTTCTCCATTCGGCCCGGACCCGGACCTGCTCATGTCCACCCTTGCCTTTAAAATTGTGGATGAACGGGAAATCACAGACCCCAAGGATGTCAAGGTCACCTTTGACACCAAGGGATTTGCCCTGTATTTTTCAAGGGCACAGATCCCTTTTCCGCGGGACCCGGACACCCGGGCGGATTTTTATAAGCACCTGGGGTTCTATGCCTATAAGAAAAAATTCCTGGACACCCTGGTCGCTCTTCCCACAGGAATTTGTGAAAACATTGAAAAACTGGAACAGTTAAGGGTGCTTGAATACGGATACCGGATCAAGGTGGTGATCACCCCCTATGATTCTCCTGAAATCGACCTTCCCCTGGATTTAAAAAGAATAGAAAAGAAGATTCTGCAGAGCTGATATCATGATGAGAACATTTTATAAAATACTACACACCACCTGTGAAACCCGCTGGGGTGTCACTGAAAAAAGAATTTTCAATGAGCTCATCTGGATGGTCGATCAAGGCCATACCCTCATCCTGGTATGCCCCAAGGACACGCCTCTTTTTTTAAAGGCAAAGGATTATGGGGTAAAAGTCTACGGAATTGATTTTAAACCGTTTTCCATTCTCAAAAATTACCAATTCCTGAAAAATTTTTTTTATAATGAAAAACCGGACATCATCCATAGCCATGGAAAATATGATTCACGCATAGCCCTTTATGCAGCCCGGAAACTGAAAATTCCTCTGCGGATTCTTACATACCACGGCAATTACCGGATCAGTAAAACCCCCTGGAACCGGATAGTCTTTAACCGGCTTTGCCATTATATCTTTACCGCTTCCCGTCATACCACGACTTATCTGCAAAAACTTTTTAAGCTCAAAGATATGCGGGCCTTTACCATGCCGGCCGGAATTATCGAACCTGAAATCCTTCCTGAAAGAATTGAAGCCCGCCAAAGGCTCGCCCTGGAACTGGGTCTTAATCCTGAAATAAAATTCATCGGCTTTTCGGGCCGGTTTTTAGAAACCAAGGGGATATCCACCCTTTTGGCCGCTTTTCAAACGGTAAGAGCAAGGCTCCCCGAATATCATTTGGTCATGTCCGGGGAAGGGTCCGGAGAAGCCGTTGCCATGCTGAAAGCCATGGCTCTGGGGTTGAAAATTGACACCTCGGTCCATTTCATCGGCGAAAAGGAAGACCCCTGGGCCTTTTTCAGGGCCCTGGACTGCCATGTCCTGCCAAGTCTCAGCATTAAAGATGAAGACCTCAGCCAAAAGCGACAATCCATGCTTTGCGCCATGCTCTGCGAAACCCCGGTCATCGGACCTGCCTCAGATCCGGCAGCCGATATCCTGGTTCATGAAAAAACCGGGCTGGTATATGAAGAATTCAATTCCCTGGATCTTGCGGATAAAATTTTTCAGATCCTTAAAGAGAAGGATACAACCGGAGAGCGATTGGAAACGGCCCGAAATTTCGTAAAAAAACACCATACCATGGATACCCTGGGCAGGGATATCATCCGGATTTACAGTCTTCACCAGATCCGGCGGGACCGCCCCTCATTTCAGGACTGAGGCCTTTTAGATCTTCCAGTCCCCTTTCGCACCGCCAGGCAGGGGAAGCCAGGGCCTGTTCCAGCAGAATCTCGTTTTTTTCCAGGCAGACGGCTTTGTTTTCCCTGTGCCACAGATGATAGCAGACGGCCCTGAAGGGATGTTCCTTTCTTTTCAGCCCGTATTTGAAGAGGCGGGCCACAAATTCCGAATCCTCCCTGCCCCAGGAGGTAAATTCATGATTGAACCCGTTGACGGCTTCCACGTCCTCTTTAAAAAACCCCATATTACAACTCCGCGTTCCTGATATTTTTCTATTCCGGGAGCATGGGAAAAAGGGAATCCGGACAATGTGATGGGCATTGGAAATCCCTCCGGACAGGGCCAGCCGGAACAGCCGGGCAAAGGATAGGGTATCCCTGAAATCAAAACCGTCCACTATTTTCTGGTTGACCAGGGCCCGTTTGCCCTGGAAAAAATATCCTTTTTCCGCCAGATCCAGGTGATCGGCCACAAAAAACCGGGTGGGAATACAATCCCCGTCCAGCAGAATCAGATAGTCACCCTTTGAACTTAAAATGCCCAAATTCCGAATACGGGCTGCTCTAAATCCCTGGTCTTCCTGCCAAACATGGCAAAGGGGAACTCCGGCTTTCTGCTCAAGCTCCGCCATGAGTTCACGGGTTTCCGGCCTTGACCCGTCATCGGCCACGAGGATCTCGTCAGGCCGGCGGGTCTGGCTGAAAAGCGCGACGATGACTTTTTTCAGAGCCCCGGGCCGGTTATAGGTGGTGACAATCACGGAAATTTTCACAACAGCCCCGTTTTCTGACGGATGACCCCATAGACATCCTCTACGCTCAGCTCTTCCATGCATTGGAATTTAAATTTTGTGCAGGGCCGATGGGCATAACAGGGTGAACAGGGCAGATCCTTTTGGATCACGGTGTGGATGCTGCCGTAGGGGCCTGTCCGGATGGGGTTGGCCGGGCCGAATATAGCGAATACCGGGATGTTCAGGGCCGCCGCCATGTGCATGGGCCCGGTATCGTTGCAGACAAAAAACCTGGCCCGGCCGATGACCCCCAGAAGCTCCTTGAGCCCGGTTCTCCCGGCGATGGAAAGAGCCCTTCCCCTGGAATGCCGGACCGTTTCTTCGGCAATGTCCGCCTCGGCCGCCGTACTGATGATCACCGAAGGCAGGGGCAACTGGGCGGCCAGCTCCCCGAATTTACGGGCAGGCCACCGGTTGGCGGGTTTCCCGGCCGAGGGGCTCATGACGATATAGGCTTCGGGCAATTCTCTTAATATGGCCGGTGAAGGGTCATAGGGGGCAAAGGGATAGACGATTTGATCCACGGGGCAGCCCATGAATTCCGCAATTTTCAGATACCGGTCAATGGCATGGATGTCCATGCTGCCGTGGATTTTATGGGTATAAAACAAGGGACTGCCCTCGTCGGATTCTTTAAACCCCAGTTTTACAACGGCCTTTGAGAACCAGGTGATGACCCCGGACCTGAAAAGCCCGGACAGGTCAATGCACACATCATAGCCGGCCTGGCCCAGACCCTGCTTAAGGGCCATGATTTCCCGGAGGGAAAGAAAAAGACGTCCCATATCCTTCCACTGGTCCTTTTTGATGACCCAGAGTTTGTCGATCAGCGGGTGGCCCTCCAGGAAGGGATGAAGGCCGTGGGCCACCACCCAGTCGATGCGGGCATGAGGAAACCCCCGTTTCAAGGCATGGAGAAAGGGCAGAGAATGGATGATATCCCCCAGGGCGCTGGGTTTTACAATCAGGATATGGCGGACGGATTCAAACAGGGGTTATCCTCCCAAAACAGGGGTTGACGGTTTTTGATCCAGGATAGTCTTACAGATTTGAAAAACCCTGTCAACCGTGATCAGATCCATGCATTGATGATCATTGGGGCAATCTTTTTTCAGGCAGGGGCTGCACGGCACCGGAACCCTGACCATGACGCTCCTGTCGCTGGACGGGGCCGTGGCCACCGGGTCCGTGGACCCGATGAGGGCCGCCTGATGGATGCCAAGGGCTGCAGCCGCGTGCATGAGGCCCGAATCATTGGTCACAAAGAGATCACAGGCCCGGATCAGGGCAAAGGCCTGGGCAAGACCGGTTTTTCCAGCCATATTGACACAGGCGCCGGGAGCCAGGGCAGAGATCCGCTCTCCCAGGTCATGGTCGGCGGGCCCCCCGAACACCAGGATCTTTGTCTGATACCGGCTTGCCAGAAGACGACAGAGTTCCGCATAGCGCTCAGGGAACCAGCGCTTGGCCGTACCGCCCGTGGCGCCGGGATTGATGCCCATCACGGGCTTGCCACGGCCCAATCCTTTTTCATGAAGCCTCTGCTCTGCAAAATGAGAATCCCGATCTGAAATGAAAAGATCCTGGGTTCTGCCGTCGGATTTCAGTCCTGCGCCTTCAAGAATACCGATATAATAGTCAATCAGATGTTTTTTCTTCAGGGCCGGGTCCAGGCGGACACTCCGGTTCAATAGGAGGGTCCTGGCATCGGTATTATACCCCACCCTTTCGGGGATTTTGGCCAGAAAGGCCAGGAGGGCCGCCTCAAAGGCATTCTGCATCAGGATGGCCAGATCGAACCTGCGGTCCCGGATATCCCGGGCAAGCCTCAGGGTCCCCATCCCTCTGGTGTGGCGGCCCTCATTGTCATAGACCATGATCTCGTCCAGGTAGGGATTGTTTTCATAGACCGGGATGACCCAGGGCTTGGCCAGGATGGTGATATGGGCCTGGGGATAATTTTTGCGCAAGGCCCGGACCACCGGGGTGGTCATGACGGCATCCCCGACCCAGTTGGCGGCCCGGATCAGAATCCGGGCCCGGGGGCCGGCCTTTAATAGAATTCTCTTCATGGGATCAGGCCCTGGGATACGGACAATAGGGTTTTGTCTTCCACCGGTTGTGGACCCAGAAATACTGGTCCGGATACCTGCGGACCATGGATTCCACGGCAGAGACATAATTCTGGGTATTGATTTCAATATCTTTTATTTTATCCCCGGTTTCAATCAAAGGGACTTCAGGCAAAAACTCAATGAGGAAACGCTTGCCCTTTCGCACGGTATACATGGGGACCACGGGTGCTCTGCTTCTCAGGGCCAGTTTGGCAAAACCGCTGTTGGTGCAGGCCGGTCTTCCGAAAAAATCCACAAACACCCCCTTATACCAGTCCACATTCTGGTCCAGGAGGGTGCCCATCTCCCCGCCTTCCCGCAATACGGCATCAATCTTTTCCGAGGCCCCGCGCATGGGAATCAGGATGGCCCCGAACCGTTGCCGCATTTCCCGCATCAGTCGTTCCAGAGGCTTAAAATCGAATTTTCTGTAAATCCCATATGGCTTTTGAACCCCGGCCTTGGGCAAGGCCGCCACAAGGAGTTCAAAATTCCCCATATGGCAGGTTAAAAGAAGAACCCCCTGGCCTTTTTTTCGGGCCGCCTCCAGGTGTTCCTCACCCTTAACCGTGAAATGGGCGAACAGCTTTTCCCGGGGGATAGGATAGGCCCAGATCACCTCAAACAGGATGGCGGCGGTATTTTTGAAAATATGGACGGCCATCCTTTCGGCCTCGCGCCTGGAGAATCCGCCCGGATAGGCAAGGCTGAGATTGTCCAGGACAACCGTCCGGTGCCGTTTATCCAGCCGATACCAGATCAGGCCGAAGAGATCTGAAAAGAAGGTTAAAACCGGGGCCGGCAGCCTCCCCATGAAGGTGATCACCAGTTTTAAAAACCTATATATCCTGTCATCCGTCATTATTTTTCCATTTTAGAGACTAAAAAATCTTCAAATTTTTCCGGGTCTTCAAATCGTATCCGGATGCCGATGATCAGAACATCCGCCGCCCATTCCATAAGCTTATCGATTTTCACCCCGTCTTTTTCCGTGGTCAGGATGAGATCGGCTTTTTTTTCCGCGGCCATCCGGTTGATCCTTAAAAAATCTGCTGTCTTATACCTGTGATGGTCCTTAAATTCAAGATGATAAAGGATATTTATGCCATGCTCCGCCATGGAGGCATAAAAGGCGCGGTTATCGGCCAGGCCCGAGAAAAGGACGGCGGTTTTTCCTTTTAATGCAGCCGGGTCTGATTCAGGGTCCGGCGATTTCTTTTCTTTTTTCATCCATCGCAGGATATAGGGCTGATGAACGGTTTTAAAAAACGGCCGGTCCGGATAAAACCGCAATACCGCCTCCATCTGAATCCGGCTCACATGCCCTTCAGGGCATCTTGTAAATACGAGAGCATCCGCTCTTTTGCCCGAACTTTGGGGCCTTTCCCGCAGGCGGCCAGCCGGAAGAAGCCTTGTATTGCCCAGGGGATGTTTAAAATCAAACAACAGAATATCTAGATCCCTTTTCAGCCCTAGATGCTGGAACCCGTCATCCAGAACAATGGCCTCCGGCCGGGGCTCCAGGGAATCTAGAGCTCTCATCCCGGCCCTGAACCTGTTTTTGCCCACCACCACGGGGCATAGGCGCCGGTCAGCCATCATAAAGGGTTCATCCCCGGATTCGTCGGGAGTTGAAAAAACATGGCAGCCATCAAAAACCATGAGTGAATCTTCCTTATAGCTTCCCCCATAGCCCCGGCTGACCACCACCGGTTTTTTCCCGATCTTCTTTAACAGCTCGGCCGTATAAAGGGTCATGGGGGTTTTACCGGTTCCACCGGCCACAATATTGCCGATGGAAACCACAAAGCAGGGCAGTGCCCGCTGCTGCAAAATCTTTTTTTCATACAGCCACAGCCGGACCCCGACCCCTATTCCATAAAGGCGGGACAGGCCCGCCAGAAACCATTCCAGGCTCAAAGGGACAGGGATATAATTCTGTCCTGAAATTTGCGTAACCCGGTCCTTAATTTTGTTCAGCCACTGTTTAAACAATATGAAGCCTCTCCAGGTTCCGGACAATCTTTTGGACGGCACCGGAATGATTCAAAAACACCTCATGATTCAATCGGCCCATCCGGTTTCGAAGATCCTGGCTTCCCAGCAGGATGTCCAGCTCATGGGCCAGTTCCGTTTCAGCACCGACCTGTTTCGAACCGCCTTGGTCCCTCAGCAGAGAGGATATTAAAAGAAAATCCGACATGTCCTGTCCAAACAAAATTGGCTTTGAAAAGGCAGCCGGTTCCAGGGGGTTATGACCCCCTTCCGATACCAGGGATCCCCCGATATAAGCGGCATGACAAAGGCCATAAAGGCGCGAGAGGGCACCCATTTCATCCACCAGGACAATTTCATAGGGCAAGGAAGTCGCCTGTGACAGCAGGGATGCACAAATGCCCATGGATACCATATGCGGCAGCAAGGCATGACACCGCCGGGGATCTCGCGGGGCAAGGATCATCATCAGGCCCGGGTATTTTGGTTTCAGTTGTTGATAGACCCTGAGCAGGATATCCTCTTCTCCCTCGTGGGTGCTGCCGGCAACCCATACAAGGGTTTGGGCCCGGATATTCAACCGCGCCCTCATGGCCGGAATAAAGGAGTCCTCCACATCTTCCAGAGCCTGGTCAAATTTCAGATTTCCGGTGACCTGTATTTTTTCCGGGTTGATCCCCAGACCTTGAAACCTGTCGGCATCCATGGGGCTCTGGACCATGATCTCCGTAAAACAGGAAAACACCGTTGAAAAGAACCGTTTAACCCGCAGATACCCTTTGAATGACCGCTCCGACAGCCTTGCATTGACCAATACAACGGGAATCCGCCTTTGTTTCATTTCACACAGGAAATTGGGCCAGATATCGGTCTCTACAATGATCACAGCGTCAGGGTCAATCAGGGTTGCGATTTTCCGGACGGAATATCCAAAATCAAAGGGGAAATATCCCAATTGATCCACCATACGCATCCCCGGTTTTATAAAAAACTGCCTGGCCGTTTCAAGCCCGGTCCGGGTGGAAGCGGTAAACACAATGCTGACCTGCCCATGCAGGTCCTTTAGCGCCTTGACAAGGGGAACCACGGATCTGACCTCTCCGACGGAAAGGGCATGAATCCAGATTCTTTTTTCTCCCGGTGGTTTGGCTTTCCAGGCGGTTCCAAAACCAAACCTCAATAACAGGTTGGCCCTTCTTTTTTCCGAGAACAGATAGATCAGCGGCAAAGCGAGAACAAAGGCAGCCATGAAAAAATTCATCACTAGGGTATAAATCATCATCATGCCGGGTTCCCGGTTTTTCATCCTGTATGCATCAGGTAAATCAAGCCCGTGCTGAAAAAAAAGATATTGGTCATCCATGCACTGATAAGGGGCGGAAGAATGCCTCCATATCCCAGGGAGATGCAAAACCCGTACATGATCCAGTACAGGGCGGCAATCACAACTCCAAGGGCAATGGTCACCGGCAGATTTCTTTTTGCAAAGGATCTCATTCCCGTGGCCGCCCCCGTCAGGACCATGATGATACAGATAAAGGGAAAGGCGATTTTCCCGTTGAGATCAACCTCATAGGGGGTGGCGTCATAGCCTTCCGTTTTGACCTTTCGGACATATTTTCTCAACTCTGAAAAACTCATCTCTTCGGATTTTTTAGCCACCGTTTCAAGATCTTCGGGTTTAAAGGTCAGCGGGATGCTCATTTTCTCATGGGTCTTTACCGCATAGTCTGCTGAATCCTTTGCATGGACCTGCTCGATCAATTTTTCAAAAACCCATTCTCCATCGATATAAACTCCCGTCTTTGCATCGATGCGGGATTCAAGCCCGAAATGGTCGTCCAAGGAGGTGATGGTGACGCCTGCAACGGATTTGTGGACAGGATCATAATAATTGATATGAATCAGCCGGTTCTCGGATTTGATCCAGATATCCTCCCGGGCCACAGCCATATGGTGCTTTTTCCGGATCACATTGTTTTCGATTTCAAAAACCCTGGACATGGACACCGGGATAAGGGTTTCTCCAAGAAAAAACATGATAAACCCCAAAAACAGGGCCACACATACTGCCGGTTTAATCAGGAAATAGGCATTGATCCCGCTGGACCGGATGGCCAGGAGTTCATTGTTCCGGTTCATGATCCCAAAAACCGCAATCGTTGCCAGAAGGATGCCCGCCGGCGTCAACTGAACAAACATGAAGGGCAGTTTTAAAAGCACATAATGAAGGGCGCCGAGCATGGAAATATCGGATTTTAAAAATCTTTCCATCCTGGACAGGTAATCGATAAATATAAACAGGACAAGGATGATCAATTGAATGGCGGAAAAAAACCTGATAAATTCCTTTAACCAGTATTTGCTAAGGCAGGACATGGGGTCAGGTCCTCTTTAAGATACGGGCTCGGAGAACCGTTATGCATTTATGCAGAAAGACCGGCATCAGCACCGGCTTTTCCTTTGCATTTCTGACCAGAAGAAAAATCCCGGTACAGCCCATGATGATATCCGGCAGCCACATGGCAAGACCCGGAGGGAATTTGCCGGTTTCCCCGGCCGACCATCCGGCTGCCAGAAAAAAATAATAGAGCAGAAAAAAGAAAACCCCCAGGCCAAATCCTGAAGATTTTTGCAGGGAATTGGATTGAACTCCCAGGGGAAAGGCCAGCAGCCCAAGGGAAAGGCAGGCAAAGGGGATTGAAAATTTTTCATGAAGCTGCATCAGGGCCGATCGCAGGAGTGTGTCATCCGTGCTGCCGGTTTTTACCAACCGGATGAGATCCATGAGGCTTTCCTCGCTCAGGCGTTTTGCAATTTGTACCTCGCCCTTGCCGGTGTCATTCAAGTCAATATTAATATCATAATTCCCGAAACGGATATGGTTGACGGACCCTTGTTCCTCACTGACCTGGTTGATCACGCCATCAAAGAGCCGTATGGTGTATATGGCGCCTTCCGAACGGATCAGCTCTCCGGAAGGAGCGATGGAAATACTGACCACCCCTTTGGTTCTCCGGTCTTCAATGAAAACGTCCGTTAATTTTTTTGTTTTCATGTCAACCTGGGAAATATATACCATGACATTTTCAAGTTCTGAATTGAACTGTCTTTCCTGAAGCGCCATATCCATATTGGACCTGGCCAGTTCCAAGGTCTTTTTTTTCAGCGAAAGCCTGCCCCAGGGGACGCCGGCAATAGTGACCATGGAGGTCAGAACCACACCGGCCAGGGAAAAAATCAATACCGGCGGCAAAAGGCTGTAAAGGGAAACACCGGCTCCCTTCAGGGCTATCAATTCATTTTCCCCGGACATACGCATAAAAGTCAGGAGAATGGCGATCATCACGGACATGGGAATGGTAAATTCCATGAACCGGGGCAGCATATAGGCCATCAGAAGAAGAATAGACGATAAATCCGCATTAAAATTCACCACCTTGTTGGTGATTTCAGGAATTCGCATCATAAGAAATACAAAGGTCAGAAAAAAAAGGCTGATGATAAAAGGTGAAAGAAATTCTCTGAAAACATATCGGTTTATAATGGATAAAGGTTTCATTTTAACGGAAAATATAAGGTAGCGGGCAATTAGTCAAGCCAAGGCCAAAGATTAGATTTCCATAAGGTGAATTTCATGATAATAAAAACGCATGAAATGTGTGATCATCGCCAATGGGGATCTTGAATATTCGGAAAAAATCATCGGCATTATCCGGGAAGCCGGACTGGTCGTCTGCGCCGACGGCGGCATAAGGCATTTAAAAGCCCTCCGGCTTTTACCCCATATCATTATCGGTGATTTTGATTCTGCCTTGCCCGAAGACAAATTATATTTTAAAGAAAAAAAAATTAAATTCGTTTCCCATCCTTCCCGGAAGAATGAGACCGACACGGAACTCTGCATATCATGGGCTCTTTTGAACCATGCAACGGATATTACCCTTTTAGGCGCCACCGGCACACGGCTGGATCATACCCTGGCCAATGTCTTTCTTTTGAAAAAGCTTACCGGACGGGGCATCCCTGCAAGAATCGTTGATAAACACAATACCATTCATGTCGTGACGGACCAAATCGAATTAAAGGGCCGGGCGGGTGATCTTTTATCCCTTCTCCCCATCACGGAAAGGGTGGCCGGGATAACGATCAAAGGGCTTGAATATCCTTTGGCGGATGCGACTGTGGAAATGGGGTCTTCTTTGGGCATCAGCAATGTATTTAAAGGAACCACCGCCTTTGTCTCGGTCAGAGAAGGGGTCCTGATGGTGATCCAATCAAAGGACTAGGATTTTTTATCCTTTGATTTTTCTTCCCCAGGGGCAGGCGGTGGCGGCGGCGTATGTTCAATGATAAATTCTTCAACCCTATCCATATCGGAGGCAAGGATGACGTTTTCCACTGCGATTTCTTTGATCATCCCTTCCATATAGGGGTTCAGCAATTGAACAAGCTTCCCGCACCGGGCCGAGAGATCATCAAAACTCTTGACATCTTCATAGACCAGGGAGCTGAAAAAAATAATGATGCTGTCATGGACTTTCGGATGAAGGGGAGGAATTTTCTGACCCGGCATCAGCTCTTTAAAGATCATATTCATTTTCAGGCACAGGTATCTGTCTTTATCATTGGACCGGTTTTTGTTTATATTCACAACGACCGGCTCCAT
>CAZAHK010000040.1:0-5501 GCA_964484555.1 uncultured Desulfobacula sp. | reverse complement strand
TTCCGCTTTTTCCATAAATTCTTTATCAACAACAAATTTCAGGCCTTTTACATCAAAGGTGTCGTCGGTATCTTTAGGCTCATCCAGAGCCATGGCAAGGGATGGCCCGCCTCAGCCGCCTGAATTGAGAAAAATCCGAATCGGGGTGGGTGTTTTCCCCTGGAAATAGTCATCGATCTGAGTTTTTGCAGGATCAGTCAAATTAATCATGTTATATCTCTCCTTATATTTAATTTTTTCAGGATGACTCAGCCTGAATGTCATAATTCTAAACACACCCATGCCGTCTGTCAATGCTTTGAAGCCTGTTTTGTCGGAAAGACAGGCCATGACTGATTCCGGCTTGCCTTATCCTCCAGGATTATTGTAAACTGTTCCCATGAAATTGTCGGTTCCCCTCATACCGGACGAGCCCTATCTCCGTTTTCTAAAAAAGAATATCCAGTGCCTGGAATCCGTTTATTTTTCCCTTGTTTCAGGACCGGTCCTGGATTCACGCATCAGGCTCAAAGAAGCTGACCCGGATGAGTTGGCCGGAGCGCTGAAGCCGTTTAAAACCATCAAAAAATACTGCCTTCTCAATTCCCGGTTCGTTCATCCCCAGGCCTATCATGACCGGGATTTTTTGAGCCAAACCATGGATAAACTTGAATTTTTAGTCCTTCATGCCGGTATTAGCGGCTTTGTCTTTTCCGATGCTTATTTTCTCAATGCCCTGGCCCAAACAAGCCGGGACATCTTTGCCGGCCTTGAGGCTGTGCCGGGCATCAACTGCATGATGGATTCGTCCCGGAAGGTCTTTGCTTTTATCAACCTGATTAGAGAGGCCGGGTTTAAATTACCCGGGAAAATAGCCCTGGACCGATCCTTGAACAGGGATTTCACACAGCTTGAAAAAACCGTCCGGGAAATAAAAGGCCGTTATCCTTCCATAAAAATAGAAGTCCTGGCCAACGAGGGCTGCATTGATCTCTGCCCCTTCAAACTCACCCATGACGCCCAGATCTCCTTTTCCAACCTGGGTCTTTCAAAGGCAAGCCATGATCTGACCCACAGGACCCTGGGATGCCATGCCTATTTTTTTAAAAATCCGGAACGTTTTTTCTTATCGCCTTTTATCCGGCCGGAAGATGTGAGCACCTATCAAAATTCGGCCGACACGGTCAAACTGTGCGGAAGAACCCTGGGCGCCAAATTCCTGATGAATTGTATCTCCGCCTACAGGGACGCCTCCTATGACGGCAACCTGCTTTCCCTCATGGATGCGGCCCACTGGTTATCGGACCGCATCCATATCGACAACAAAAAACTTGATCCGGGATTCCTGTCCGTGTTAACCTCTTGTTTAAAAGATTGCAGAGACTGTTCGACATGCCGCGATCTTCTATTAACCACATCCAGGCAAAAATCCTTTAAAATTAAAGCCTATGAGGACTATCAATGAAAATTCTGGTTACCGGCGGCGCAGGGTATATCGGAAGCCACACCTGTGTTGAACTCTTAAATGAAGATTATGAGGTTGTTGTCCTTGACAATCTTTCCAACAGCTCGGAAGAATCTTTGAACCGGGTCAGGCGGATTACGGGAAGGCCCCTTGATTTTTACAAAACCGATCTCCTGGATAAAAAAGCAACGGCCGCCGTTTTTGCAGATCATCAGATTGATGCCGTTATTCATTTTGCCGGGCTGAAAGCAGTCGGGGAATCGGTTCTCATTCCCCTGAAATATTTTCATAACAATATCACCGGCACCTTGAACCTTCTTGAAGTCATGGGCGATGCCAGCGTGAAAAATCTTGTCTTTTCATCTTCCGCCACGGTTTACGGTGATCCCGCCTCCCTTCCCATCACAGAGGACTTTCCCCTGTCGGCCACCAATCCCTATGGCCGGACAAAGCTCATGATTGAAGAAATCCTGAAGGATCTTTACCGTTCCGATGAAACCTGGAATATTGCCCTCCTGAGATATTTCAACCCTGTGGGGGCCCATTCAAGCGGTGAGATCGGAGAAGACCCGGCCGGGATTCCCAACAATCTCATGCCCTATATTTCCAGGGTGGCCGTGGGCTCCCTGCCCGAGGTCAATGTCTTCGGCAATGATTATCCAACCCCGGACGGAACCGGGGTCCGGGATTTTATCCATGTGGTGGATCTTGCCCTGGGCCACATCCGGACCCTTCCCAAACTCTTTGCCCGGCCGGGCATCGTGATTTACAACCTCGGCACGGGCCAGGGATATTCCGTCCTTGACATGATCAAAGGGTTTGAAGAGGCCTGCGGGGGGGAAATTCCCTATAAAATCGGTCCAAGGCGCGCCGGAGATGTCGCCGCCTGCTGGGCCGATCCTTCAAAAGCCTTTGATGAACTGGGATGGAAATCGCAAAAAACGCTCGATGATATGTGCAGGGACACCTGGCGCTGGCAGAAGCAAAATCCGGACGGATTCGTGAAAAACAGCCGGAAAAAATAAGGGAGCGATCATCATGGATGACTATATCCAAAGCCTGAAAACAAGTATACGAACCGGAAAACTCCTGCAGGCAAAGGCCCTTCTCGCCGGGATGTCTTCACGGCCGGACCCTGAAAAAAAGGAAGCCTTTGAAATCCTTGCCCTCACCTCGGGCAAGGCCGCCTTTGAGCTGTTGTCGGATCTGGCCCCGGAAACCCGCCAAGACCCGGATATGAACGAGAGGCTGATCCGGCTCATCACGGACCGGGCCCATCTTGATTTCCGGTTTGCCCTGATCTTATTGAACCTTGTGGACCGGAACACGGCTTTCAATCTCTCCCCTCTTTTAAAGCATATCCTGACCCATGGAACGGATAAGGATATTCTAAACGCCATCATCCGCGCCGCAGGAAAATTGCACATGGAAAGCATGATCGATGATATTGCGGAGTTTATTTTTTACGATGACCCGGTTCTGAAAACCGAGTCCGTCAGGGCCCTTGAACGGATCGGAACACCAAAGGCCTGTGAAAAACTGGAGCAGGCGTCAAAAACCGGAAAATCCGATCAGGACATCCTGGATGCCCTGGATGTCCTGAAGTCGAAAGAACCCGTTGAGCCTCCCGCCGCCCCTGCGCCAGCTCTTACCCCCGATAGCCTTGAGACCGATCTGGACCGGCTTTCCTCGGCGGATGTCAATGAAAGGTTCAAGGCCTTTATCACCCTGTCTGAAAAAGGGGCGGGACTGTCTCCCATCCTTTTAAAACATTTAAAAAAAGACCCGGACCCGGACTTCATGATCAATATCCTCCGCCTGATTTCAAGGACCATTCCCCTGGAAGCGGTGAATGACCTCTTTGACCTCATCGCCCGGAAAGAAACGGGCCCTGCCGTCAGATTTGCAGCCTACACCGCCCTTGAGGCTTTCCCGGAACTTGAATCCGCCGCTTCGGTGATCCAGGGCATTTCAGACCCTTCCCTGCCGGTCCGGCTGGCCGCCATGAAGGTCCTGGATAAAAACCTGTCTGATTTTGTCTGCGCCGAGATTAAAAACAGGATCGAATCCGGGACGAAAAAAGGGGCGGCCCTGGCCGAAACCGTTCTGGACGCCCGGGCCAGGCATATGATTGAATATCTCATGGCCTCGGATACCTTTTCCTATATGGCCTCCAATTATCTGACCCGGACGGCGCCGGTCCAGGTCCTGGACACCTTTATCGAAATTCTGGAAAACCGGAATCTGAAATCCACTGCGAAAAAATACCTGGATATCCGGGAAGAAAAGGCCGGCCGGGATACGGACAAGGTCATTGTCATCAGCTCCTATGAATCCATCCTGAATACCTATTGCAAGCTGTTTTACACATCGGGTGTATCAAGCCTGACCTTTCTCCGGCCCCAGGATGCCTTTGAAGCCATGGTCTCCCAAAAACCCGCCGCCGTCATCTGCGATCTGTTTTTAAATGATATGACGGGCATGGCCCTTGCCGGAGAAGTCAGGGGCCTATATTCAACCGAAGACGTCCCGATCATCATTTCCGCCCTTCAAAAAAACCTGGATAAGCCCCTTCTCCAACGAGAACTGGACCGGGCAGGGGTCAACGCCCTCTGGGAGTTCCCGCCAAAACCCAACCAGATCAAATCCTGGATCAAATAAGGGAATCGGCCTTGAACATCAAACCCGTTGCCCTGGGGGCAAGATTAAGGGGGATTCCTTCCATTCATACCCTGGGGTTCAAACCTGTTTTTGAAGCTTATTCGCCGGAGGAGCAAAGGCTGATTCTGGAGGCGGAAAAAATCTATTACCCCACCGCTTTTTATGCAGATCTCTTTAATGCCATGGGTAAACCGACCTTTCCCAGTTTTCATACCTATAAATTTGCCATGGACAAGATAAAACAGACAGCCATCTTCCACATGCTCGGCATTCGCCACCCTAAAACCAGGGTTTTTTATGGGGAAACGCAAAAAAAAACCATTTTGGATTTTTTTTCTTTCCCGTTTATCGCCAAAAAAGCCAGGGGCTCTGCCAGAGGCAGGGGCGTTTTTCTGATACACAACAGGGAAGACCTTGCCGTTTATCTTAAACACCACAGTCCTGCCTATATCCAGGAATATCTGCCCATTGACAGGGATATGAGAATCATCATCATCGGCAAAAGAATTAGGTTGGCCTTCTGGCGGATCGGAGACCCGGACAATTTTAAAACCAACCTTTCCCAGGGCGGGGCCGTCTGTTTTGACCCCCTGCCCCGGGAGGCCCTGGACCTTGCCGAAAGGACGGCTTTAAGCTGCGGCTGGGATGATGTGGGCATTGATATGGTGATGCATGGGGGCCGACCCTATGTTCTGGAAGGCAATATGAAATATGGAACAAAAGGATTTCATACGGCCGGTATTGATTATAAAACAATGTTGGCAGGGCTGATCCTTAAGGGTGAACTCTAAATTTTACAGAAGCCCTGCATCCATATCATCCTCTTCCCATTCGGTCAGGTATTTTTTGATATCCACATGGTTTGAATTGCCCCGGGGTTTGAACAAAAGATACCCCAACTGTTCCATACAATTTGCAAGACAATGGAAAAATGCTTGTTCAACAAATTCCGGGGTGGGTTTCTCTTCAGGCAGGGTCAGCCCTTCAAAAATATAACGGGTCAAATGGCCTTCCGGAATAAAACAATCGCAAATCGAGGCATTCCATTCTTCCGGAAAATTGCTGATCTTCCACGGGATCAACTCTTCGGGCCTGAATATGGTTTTATTTCCGGGATTAAACGGCGAGTGGACGATCTGCATTTTCCGATTGTCATATTGGATTAATGATTTTAAAAGAACCTCCATATGATTGGAAAAAATCCATTCCTCGGGTTCCAGCAGAACCGGCGGAAATTCGCTGCTGGTCAGCGCAAATCGAAATGGCCCCTGATTTTTCCAAAACAACTTGAATTCCTTTGAATTTGAAAGTATCTGCCGAGTCGGCATGGCATCCATCCTTTTATTATATCCATACATTTCTTTGGGGTATCGCCCCTGATCCGGACCTTTGTACT
>CAZAHK010000039.1:0-25130 GCA_964484555.1 uncultured Desulfobacula sp. | reverse complement strand
AGTTTCTTTTTTTGAGTTTTTTACTGATTTTTTGCTTGCGTTTTGCCAATTTTTTAACCATATTCTTTTTCACTCGAAACGTTCCTTTATTGTTGTATGATAAGTTCTATCAAACTCACTATACACTATAATGACGGGCGTTTCGAGCTTTTTTTCTCATTTTTTTTACTTAAATCACGCTTGATTTGGGATTAGCTATGGTTACGCTTGACCTGAAGCAAAAACAAACCCATACCAATAAAAATCCCACCTGTAACCTTATGGAACACCTTGATCATACGAACATCGGAAAGCCAGTGCCTGGCCGATTTTGCCAAAAATCCATATGTCATCAGAGAAATGAATGATAGTCCCATGAATGTCAAAGTCATTATAAAAAACTGCGGGAGCACAGGAGCGTTTACATTCAAGAAGAGTGGGAAAAACGCCACAAAAAATAATATCGCTTTAGGATTGGTTGTTGCAATCAGAAATCCTTCTCTAAATTTTGGTAGAGAGGCACTCTCTTCAGGATATGATTCCTGGTTTCCAACTGCGAAAAACACTTCTTTGCTTTTATATTTTCGAATGCCTAAATAGATGAGATAACCTGCGCCAATGATTTTTACCAGCATATATAAAAATGCCGACGCTTGAAGTATTGCTCCTATTCCGAACATGGAGATTGATGATACAACGAACAATCCTAAAATATTCCCTAATGAGGAAATTGAAACAATTTTAGGTCCTGACGTAATACCATTTGATATGGCAAGCAAAATAGCTGGCCCTGGGCTTATAATATTCAAAAGCGCAACTGTAGAAAAAGTTAACCATACATCAAAACTCATTATTTTCTATCTCCTTTTTCAAAGCTAACACGCCGGTCAGCGATTCATCCGCTGCACTGGCAAGTTGAAAATATTCTTATAGACGTTATCTCGCGCATTATCAAAACCTCAAAACATCACCCGAACAGCACCATCTGCTCATAGTTCTTATTCAGGTGCAGATCTGGAATCAATTCAGCAACAGATGAAGCGTCCACATTGGCAAGCTCCTTTGGTTCCAGTTTGAACATCCCTCCACCGTAGTTAGATGCTCAATTCTTGATCTTACTGGCTCTTTTTGAAAATGTCTTTGATGCTATTTATGGCCTGAAGGATTCTATCTGCATACTTCATACACAATTCCGTAAGGCCCTCTTTACAGTCACCCTTTCTACAGAGCGCCATAGATGCATCAATAAATGCAAAGTATTGTCTTATTCCACAATGATATTCATCATATCCGTAGAAGAGTTCCTTCGTCATTCTGTCACAGTATAAGAAAATATTGTTTCGTGAATCCTGGATTTCTCGATTGAGTGTTGTAAGTCTACTATTCTGTCGTTCAAGTTCGACTCTCAGCTTTTCAATATCTTCGATGCGCGATTGCCAACAGACTCTCCATTTTTGGGAAGTACATTTTTTGAATTCTTCTTGTCGTTTTCTCAATTCATTTTGGAGCTGTACGCTTTCACTTTCATGTTCTATTCTCTTTTTAACCAGGCGATTCAAAATTTCCACATCTGAGCTATTCTCGCAAATAAGCAGTTGGGTGTTATCCTGCGCGCCGCAGGCAATTGATGTGTAGATAAACATGACAAGAAAAAGGGGGGAGAGAAAAAAGATGAAATTGATGCTGTTTTGTTTGTTTTTGCCCATCTTAACCTCCTTTTGATCGTTTACATCTATGCGGCATGCCCGCATTGTCAGAACCACGAAACCAGCATGCATACAAAAGATAAAATCCGGACAGCCTATGCTGACAAAGGATATGCCAGCGCTCCGAATCGTGGGTTTCTGGCTCTGAATCATATTCATGATGGTATTATGCGTAAAGACAATATTAATGCCAAACTGACTGAAACTGAAATCACAAGAAATAAGGCCATTTCAAAATTCCGGTACATCGTCGAACAGTATTTTGGTGTCAGCCATCTGCATGATAATGGAAACAGGGTCAGGTTCCCAAAACTGATGAAAAATATCATTGATGTCATGTTCAGGCAGTTTGCTTTTAATTTACGGAAGGGGGCCAAGATCCTTGAAGTTCTCCCTGCTTAAATGGATAGGTGCGCCCGGACACCAAAATCCGGGTAAGAGGACCTCAACCGGAGGCAAAACAGGGCTGATGGCACAGCAGATTTCTTCCAAATCCGCCGTGCCATGACTTGTGACGAGCTCGCCTGAGCCCTAAGTTTTAAAAAAATCTTGCAAAATCTATAATCCGGAAAATTTGTGTCTCTTGCAAAGGTCTCAACTTAGGGATTTTTCACCTCTTGCCAGGGTCTCTGAACTTGAACAAACAAGGAAGACAAAAACTAGTGGCGGTCAACCGCCACTCCTAACTCACTGTTATAATTAATTAAACTAATCGATGTCAAAAGTTTGACTATAAAAATTATCGATTTTATCTTTGCCGGCAATGAGAGACCTTTGAATAATTCGATAAGACAGCCACTCGTTCCATCTTAAAATCAGATGAGTTATTCAAAATCTTTTAAAAATGTTTGAGTCAGCGGCAATCAATGCCCCCTGGCACGGCTCCGCCCTGTCGGTTCCATTTTCGCAGGGTAATTGATAGGAATCCGTTTTACCGACAAATTACCCTACTACTTATATAAGGATGAGGGAAAAAGCAATCAGGGATAACCCTGATTTTTTTATTTTTTTGAAATTAAATTTCCAGGATCACGCCGGAACCCGCCGGGGCTTGAACAGGGCTAAAAAATTGCCGGCCACCACCAGGAAGAGTCCGGCAATGGCGGAAACGTTCCAGGCATAGCCTTCGAAAAAGGAAGACAGGACCAGGGCCACAACAGGCACAACCATGATGGCATAGGAGGCCTTGTCCGCACCAATGGTGCCGATGAGGGTCAGGTAGCTGTAAAAGGCGATGATGGAGCCGAAAACCGAAAGATATACAAGGGAACCCATATAGGGAAGCGAGGCAGTAAAGGTGAATTCCTTTCCCATGACCAGGGCCATGAGGGTGAGCAGAATGGCCCCGTATCCCATGCCGAAGGCATTGGCCTGGATGACCGGGATATGGTTTTTTGTGTTCCGGGCCGAGGTGATGTTGCCGAAGGAGGCCAGCAGTACGCTGATGAATCCCATGAACAGCCCGAAAAGGCCTTTGTCGGAGAGGTCAAAGGCCTCTATTTCCGGCATGAAGATGAGGGCGATGCCGATGATGCCCAGGACGGCGCCGGCCACCATTTTTTTCTCAACGGCTGTGCCCAGGAAAAAGGAACCGTTGGCAATGTTTAAAAACACGATGGAGGAAAAGATCACGGCCACCAGGCCGCTGGTCACATAGACCTCGGCAATATAGACCAGCCAGTAGTTCACGGAAAAAAGAAGGGCCCCCAGGAGGACCATGAACAGGTGGTCCTTTGCGGAAAATCTCAGGGAGAGGCCTTTGATACGGCAGAACAGCATCAGCAGGACCGAGGCCAGGGCGAACCGGTAAATCACGGACACCATGGGGTCCACCACCCCCAGTTGATATTTGATGGCCAGCCAGGTGGAGCCCCAGACCAGAATGGTGATGAGATAGAGAACGATATTTTTCATTTGCTTTCCTTTTTCATTGCCCGGGTCCGGGCGTCAACAAAGGCTTTTACGGACATATGGACATCTTGGGCCGTGGTGGCCCAGGAGCAGACACTGATCCGGATCACGGACCTTCCCTTCCAGACCGAGCCCCCGCACCAGCAGACCCCGCCGGACTGGATTTCCGCCAGGACGGCTTGGGTCAAGGCGTCATCCCCGCAGGAAACCAGGACCTGGTTGAAATGGATGTCGTTTAATATATGGAATTCCTGCTTTTCAAGCTCCTGGGCAAACAGCCGGGCATTGTCGCAGAGGCCGTCGATGAGGGTTTCAATGCCCTTTCTGCCGAAAAATTTCAGGGTGGCCCAGAGTTCCACGGACCTGGCCCGGCGGGACATTTCAGGGGTGTAGAGCATGCTGTCCCGGTTTTGGCCGTACTGGATATAGGCCCCGGTGTTCTGGAGGGCCGACACCAGGGCGGATTCGTCCCTGCACAGCACAATGCCGCAGTCATAGGGCGCGTTCAGGGTTTTATGGGCATCCACGGACCAGGAATCGGCCTTTTCAATGCCGCCTGTAAGATGTTTTGTATTTTCAGAGCCCCGGGCCCAGAGGCCGAAGGCCCCGTCGATATGGACCCAGGCTCGGGCCTTTTGCGCCTTGCCGCAGATGTCATGAAAGGGATCAAAGGCCCCGGTATTGACGTTTCCGGCCTGGGCAATGACCAGGGTGGCGTCGTCCAGGCTTGGCAGGTCCGAAGCTCTCATCCTGCCCTGGCCGTCGGTTTTCACCCGGATGAGGTTGTCCAGGCCGAAACCCAGGAGGGACAGGGCCTTGAACACGGTGGAATGTGCTTCTTCCCCCAGGACCACCTTGAGCTCCGGGGCCTTGTTCAACCCTTTCTGGTGGACATCCCAGCCTGCCCGGGCCAGGAGAAAATTCCGGGCCGCAGCCAGGCCGCAGAGGGTGGCCGTGGAGGTGCCGGAGACAAACCCGGCCCGGGTGGTTTCAGGCAATTCAAACAGATCGACCAGCCATCTTTCGCAGACCGCCTCCAGGCGGGCGGCAATGGGAGACATGACAAAGAGCCCGGCGTTCTGGTCCCAGACATCGGCCAGCCATTTGGCTGCCACGGCCGCAGGGGTGACCCCGCCGTTGACAAAGCCGAAATACCGGTTCCCGGTCTGGGCCACGGTGGCGGGCGAGCCGTAGGTGTGCAAAAGGGCCAGGAATTTTTCCGGATCTCCCATGGCGTCGGGCAGGGGCTCGTCAAACACAGAGAGGTTTTCAAGGGTTTCGGGAGAAGGATATACCGGCCGGTCATGGAGGGTGTCCATATAGTCAAAGGCATGGGACCTGGCCTGGTCAAACAGGGCCTTGGTCGTAAGCTGAGATCTGATGATAGGGTGGATATCCGGTTTGTCCGTCATGGTGCCTTCCTTTATTCATATTGATTTTTCGGAAAGTATATAATAAAAAAGCCATAATAACAGATACAGAACCAATAAAAAACAATCATAACAGAAGAAGATTTATGACCCTGTCACCGAATTTCCAATATGTGGCCCTGGCCGATGAAATAGAGACCGGCATTGCCAAGGGCCGGTTTGAACCGGGTGAAAAGCTGCCGTCCCTGAGAAAGCTTCACCTCCAGATGGGCCTGAGTATTTCCACGGTTCACCAGGCCTATATCGAGCTTGAAAAACGGGGCCGGGTGGAGGCCAGGGAAAAATCCGGGTTTTATGTCCGGGCACTGAACGGCAACCCCATGAAACAGCCCCCCCTGGCCAGAATCAAGGCCGAGCCCTGCCGGGTCATGGTCAATGACCTGGCCAAAACCATTGTCCGGGATCTCCAGTCCGAGGATATCCTGATGCTGGGGGCTGCCATTCCGTCCAGGGACCTGATGCCCCTGAAGCAATTGTCCAGGATCATGAAGTCCATGCCCGCCGATTCCCTGCAACACCATATGTCCAATTATGATCTGTGCGCCGGAAATGCGAGCCTCAGGGAAGCCCTGTCCAAAAGAATGCCGGGAGCCATCGCTTCCGTTTCCGCCGAGGACATCATCACCACGGCGGGCTGCCTGGATGCCGTGAGCCTCTGCCTCAGATCCGTGGCCGGGCCGGGAGATGCGATTCTGCTGGAATCCCCCGCCTTTCACTGTTTTTTGCAGCTCATTGAAGATCTGAACATGTATGTGGTGGAGGTGCCGGGATGCCCTGAGACCGGCATGGACCCGGATACCTTTCAGGAGGCCCTGTCTTCCCATAAAATCAAGGCCTGCCTGTTGAATTCCAATTTCCAGAACCCCCTGGGGTCGGTCATGTCCGTGCAGAACAAGGCCAGGATCCTTGCCATTGCCGAAGAACACGGGGTTCCCATCATTGAGGACGATATTTACGGGGACCTGTTTTATGGAGACAAGCGGCCCGCAACCTTTAAGGGCATGGACAAAACCGGCCTGGTCCTGTATTGTTCCTCCTTTTCCAAGGCCCTTGCACCGGGCCTTAGGACCGGCTGGACCGTTCCGGGAAAATTCAGGGATGCGGTGCTGCGGATGAAGCTCAATACCACCATTTCCGGTCCGGCCATCATCCAGGCCGTGATTGCAGAATTCATCCGGACCGGGGCCTATGACCGGCATCTGCGGCAGCTCAGAAACAAGCTGAAAAACCAGGCATCGGCCATGGCCATGGCCGTGGCCCGGTATTTCCCCAGGGACACGCGGATCACATTTCCCAGGGGCGGCATGTTTATCTGGGTGGAATTGAACAAGGCCTGCGACTCCCTGGAAATCTTTCAACAGGCCCACCGGCAGAAAATTTCCATTCTTCCGGGGGCCCTGTGCTCTTCCACGGACCGGTATAAAAACTGCCTGAGGATCAATTGCGGCCTTCAATGGAGCCCCCGGCTCGAAGCCGCCATCCAGACCCTGGGCCATATCATCCATCACCTTTCATGAAAGGAAAAACCAATGACCGGATTTAAGTGCCTTGTTTCAGAAGGGTATGGCCTGGGAACAAAACATTATAAAAAAATCCCCAAAGAATTTTCCCCTTCATCGGATTTTGAAAAGGAATACCTGCTTTACAGCGGGTTGAGCGCCTATATGGAATTTCCCATCCCGGACCTTTTGTTTTCCCCGGAGATCGTTGAATTCACCGGCAGGCATTTTGAACGGATGAATCCACTTCACCGATGGATTGTGAAGTATTTGTAAGATTTATTGGAAAAGGGTCCGGATAAAATAATAAACCAACGGGATAAAGACCGCCGGGAGCATGTTGCCGACCTTGATTTTCTTTTCCCGGATCATATTGAGGCCCAGGCCCACGATGAGGACCCCGCCCGTGGCCGACATCTGGCTTACCACCGCCGGGATGAGCAGGGGTTTTAACAGCCCGGCCAGAAGGGTAATGCTGCCCTGGTAAAGGAAGACGGAAATTGAGGAAAAAAGAACTCCGATGCCCAGGGAAGACCCCAGGATGACGGAGACAATGCCGTCGATGGTGGCCTTGGCATAAAGGGTGGCATGATTTCCGGTAAGGCCGCTTTCAAGGGAGCCCACAATGGCCATGGAGCCCACGCAATACATGAGGGAAGCCGTCACAAACCCGGCTGAAAATCCTGTGCCCGTGCCGGATATTTTTTTCTGGAGAAAATTGCCGGTCCTTTCCAGGAGGGCTTCTATGCCGATTCGCTCCCCGATCAAAGAGCCCAGGGCGCAACTGATGATGATGACCAGAAGGTCGTCGGAGCCCAAAGCCCCTTTTACGCCGATGAGCATGACGCAGAGACCCATGGCCTGCATGATGGTCTGGTTATATTTTTCAGGAATTCCCTTTTTAAAGAAAAGTCCCACAAGGCTGCCGGCGATGATGGTGAGGCTGTTGACAATGGTTCCGAGCATGGTTACCCCAAAATGAACTGAATAATGATGAGCTGAATCAGAATGAGCTGAATCAGAATGAGCTGAATCATTTGCGATGAAGGATGGTCTTAAAGACCGGCCCCGTGGATATAGTCCACTGCATTTTTAAACAAGCGGACCCCGACGGTCATCTCATTTTCAAGGGATTTACCCTGGCGTTTGAGACCTTCCGCCTTCCGGGGCCAGTCCGGATGATTGGTGAAGTGATTATAGGCCTCGGGATGGGGCATGAGGCCAAAGATCCGGCCCGTGGGATCACAGATGCCGGCAATGTCGGCCATGGAGCCGTTGGGATTGTCGGGAAAAGCTCCCCCGGCCGGAATCCCTTTGGCGTCGGCATATTGGAACACCACCTGGTTTTGGGCCAGAAGCCGGTCGATGACCGTCTGGTCCGCAATGACCTTGCCCTCGCCGTGGCGGACCGGGTAGTCCGCAAGATCAATCCCCTTTGTAAACACGCAGGGGCTCTTGGGGTTGGCGGCCAGGCGGACCCACTGGTTCCGGAAATTCCCGCAGTCATTATAGGTGATGGAGACGTTCCGCCGGGTATAATCCCTGTCAAACCCGGGCAGGAGTCCGATATTGATCAACGCCTGGAACCCGTTGCAGATGCCGATGATGAGCTTGCCCGCATCCACAAAGTCCAGCAGGTCCCGTCCCATATGATTTTTCATCTTCAGGGCCTGGATCACCCCTGCCCCGTGGTCATCTCCCCAGGAAAAGCCGCCGCCCAGGGCAAGGATCTGGAAATCGGCCAGGGTCACTTTTCCGGAAACCAGTTCGTTGATGTGGACCTTATGGGATGCGGCCCCGGCCAGTTCAAAGGCATGGGCGGTTTCTTCATCGCAGTTCAGCCCGAATCCGGTTAATATCAGTGCGTTCACCTTTTTCATATCATATCTCCAAAGGTTTTCTGAAATGCGGTTTCAAGTTCTGTTATGGAAAGGTCAATCAGGGGGGTTTTATCAAGGCCCGTGATTTTAAGATGATCGTGCCGGTCCGTGACCTGGCCGATGCAGGATGCGGGCAGACCCTTGAAAAGCTTTTCAAAAACAGCTTTATTTTCCGGGGCAAGAGTTACGATGAACCGGCCAGCCGACTCGGAAAACAACAGGGTTTCATTGTTGAGGCCGCCGCGGGTCTCATCTTTAAGAACCGCCGACACGTCCACTTCCATGCCAAGGCCCCCGGCCATGGCCATATGGGCCAGGTGGATGCCCAGCCCGCCCCTGCCAACGGCATGGCAGGAGGCCAGCAGCCTGTTTTCAACGGCCGCCTGCAAGGCTTTATATACCACCTTGAATTTTTCGAAATCCACCTGGGGCACATTCACCCCGGTTTTGTCAAAGACTTCATAGTACTCCGAAGCCCCCAGTTCATTGGCGGTCTTGCCCAGAACATAGACCAGATCCCCGGATACCTTGGGGTCAAGGGTCAGGCAGAAGGACACATCCCTGATGACGGAGGTGGCCGAGAACTGGACCGTTTCCAGGGCCGATACCTTGATGCGCTCACCAAAGGCCCCTTCCAGGTGGCCGTCCACATACATGCTGTCCTTTCCGGACAGGAGCGGAATTTCATATTTTTCGCAGGCCTCTTTCAGGCCCCGGCAGGCCCGGACCAGTTGGGCTGCCTTAAATTTTCCATCTGGATTTTTCTTTTCATCAAACTGGATATTGGGCCAGCAGAAATTGTCCACCCCGCCGATATGGCCGAAATCTCCGCCCACAGCCATCAAACGACGAACCGCTTCATCAATGGTGCAGGTCATCATATGATAGGCGTCAATCCGGGAATACCAGGGCAGAAGCGTCTGGGAAAAGGCCAGGCCCTTTTGTGAGGACAGCACCGGCCGGGTGACGCAGGCATCGGAAGGAATATTATAGTTCACTCCGGTCAAAGGCTTGATGACCGAGCCGCCCTGGACTTCATGGTCGTACTGGCGCATGATCCATTCTTTGGAACAGATATTGGGCCGGGTCAGCATATGCAGCAAAAGCCGGTTGAAATCCGAAGGTGAACCGATGACCGGTTCCGTCATTCCCCGGGTTTCCGGGGAGAGCCAGACGGCATCAAATTCCCAGGCCGGAAAGCCCTTGTCCAGGAGGTCCATGTCCACATAGGCGCAGGTTTCACCTTTGTACTGGATATGGAGCTTGCCCGAATCCGTATATTCCCCGATGACCGTGCTTTCCACCTCATGCTGGGCCGAAAGGGCCATGAATCTTTCCAGATATTCCGGTTTGACGGCAATGGTCATGCGTTCCTGGGATTCCGACACCCAGATTTCCCACATGTCAAGGCCCTCGTATTTCAGTGGCACCTTATCCAGGTCCACCACGCACCCGTTGGAGAACAAGGCCGATTCGCCGATGGAGGAAGAGAGCCCGCCGCCGCCGTTGTCCGTCAGATAGTGGATCAGGCCCTCATCCCGGCAGACCAGGAGAAAATCGTGCATTTTTTTCTGGGTATAGGGGTCGCCGATCTGGACGTGGCCGGCCGGTGTGTTTTCCGAATAGCTTTCCGACGAGGCGGTGACGCCGTGGATGCCGTCCTTGCCCACCCTGCCCCCACTCATGATGATGAGGTCGCCGGGGTTTGTTCTCTTTTCATGGCTGGGTTTTCCCTTGACCTGGTCCGGCATGATGCCCAGGGCCGTGACAAAGACCAGGCTCTTGCCCATATAACCGGGGTTGAACAGGGTCTGGCCAAAGGTGGTGGGCACCCCGCTCTTGTTGCCGCCGTCCTTTACACCCTCGATGACCCCATCCAAGAGCCGTCTGGGGTGAAGGGGCGGTTTTAAGGGGCCGTCATAATTCACATCCCCGACGCAGAATCCGAAGCTGCCCATGAAGAGCTTTGATCCGAGCCCGGTTCCCATGGGGTCCCGGTATACGCCCACAATGCCGGTGATGGCGCCGCCGTAGGCTTCCATATTGGAGGGGGAATTGTGGGTCTCGCCCGTGATGACATAATTGTTGTGGTCGTCAAACCGGCCGATGCCGGCATTGTCCCAGAGAACGGAGACCACCCAGTCTTTTTTATCTTTCAGCTTCAGGGTGGGCTTCTGGATATAGGTTTTAAAAAGGCTGTTTTCAACAATTTCTTCGCCGGTTTCCCCATCCCTGTAACGGAAAACACCCCGGAAGGTATTATGGTTGCAATGGTCGCTCCGGGCCTGGGAAATATATTCCAGTTCCACATCCGTGGGTTTGGAAAGGCCTTTTTCCTTTCTGGAATCAAGGACAGCCCGGGAAAGAAAATAGTCCCGGATCACGGGGATATCTTTTTTATTCAGGGCAAGATTCCGCTCGTCGGAAATCTTTGCCAGGGCTGAATCCGAATCAATGCCGATGATTTGGAAACAGGGGGTCCGGTCCAGGATGACCTTGGCCGGTTTTACATCGGCTCCTTTGGTTTCATCCCACCCGTCTTTTGAAAAAATCCGGAACTGCTGGATGATGCTGTTGGACAAGAGTTCCGAGGCCAGTTGTTCCACATCGGCCCGGACAAGGGTCTCCCCTTTGAGGCAATAGCGTTTGGAGGTATAGACGCCTTCATGGGGTTCAAAACTTTTGCCCAAATGGTCCCGGATGGCTTCCATGGCCGTGGCTCCGGGGTTGTCCTTGACGCCGGGACGGAATCCCACCCAGATGCACCAGTCAAACTCAAGATCCAGGGGCCCAAGGCTCGACACCTGGGTGACGGGATTGGTGAAGATTTCATCCCTTGCCCGCTCCAGGGCCTTTGCATCCAGATCAGATTCAAGGGTCAGGATATGAATGCACCGCGCATCCTGAAGGGTGATCCCGAAATAGGACCCGGCTTTTTTGACCAGGGACAGGCCTTCGGCGTCCCTGAGTTCCTTTTTCAGCGCAATTTCAATATTTGCAATCATCTTATCCACCATTGAATTATCCACCATTGAACATTCTGACAATATCATTGTAAAAAACAAAAACCATCAACGCCACCAGCACGGCGGCCCCGAATTGAATCAGTTTTTCCCTGAGTTTCTCACCCACCGGCTTTCCCGTGATGCCTTCAATGGCAAAGAACATGAGGTGCCCGCCGTCCAGGACCGGGATGGGAAAGAGATTGATGATGCCGAGGTTTACGGAAAGCAGGGCTATAAACCAGGCAAAATTCGTTATCCCGGCCTTGGCCTGCTCTCCGGCCATCTGGGCGATCATGATGGGGCCACCCAGGTTATCGGCGGAAAGTGATCCGCTGATCATTTTCACCACGGACAGAAGGGTCAGTTTGACCAGCCCCCAGGTATCACTGAGGGCATGGCCCATGGCCTGGAAGGGATTCAGGCCGACATGGTAGGTTTCCCCATTGTTCACAATGCCGATGGCATATTTTTCAATGGGTTCTCCAAAGGCGTTCTTCCCCGGGGAAAGCGCAGGGGTAAGGCTTATTTCAAGCCTCTCCCCTTCCCGCTCCAACATGATATCCAGTTTTTCCCCTTTGCCTGATCCAATAATCCTGGAAACATCTTCAAAGGATTCGATCTTATTTTGGTTCACCTCTTTGATGAGGTCACCCGGCTTTATGCCGGCAGCTTCGGCCGGGGAATTTTCCATGACCTTCCCCACAATGGGTGTTGAGAGATAAAGCCCGGAAAACTGGTACAGGATATAAAAAAAGAAGATGGCCAGAAAAAAATTAAAAAAGGGGCCGGCCGCAACGATCAGGCTTTTTCGGAACAGGGATTTATGGGTAAAGGACAGGGGGATATCCTTGGGATCAAGAACTGCCCCCGGCTCCTCACCCACCATTTTGACATAACCGCCCAGGGGTATGGCAGACAGGCAGTACTGGGTTCGGCCGATATTTTTTTTCAGGATCTTCGGCCCGAACCCCAGGGAAAACACATCCACGCCCACACCCAGAAGGCGGGCCGCGATAAAATGTCCGAATTCATGGATGAAAACAAGAATACCAATCACAATAATAAATGCAATGAGAGAATGTCCCATAAGACCTCGCTTTTAAATCAGGGATTCAGCTTTTTCCCGTGCCCAGGAATCCGCTTCAATAATACTAGAAAGATCGGGATTGTCAATCCGTGTATGAGTTTCCATTGTCTTTGAAATGAGCCTGAAGATATCTTGAAAACCGATCCGTTTTTCAAGAAAGGCAGAGACGGCCGTTTCATTGGCTGCATTGAGGACCGCAGGCAGGGTTCCCTTTTGGCGGCAGGCCTCAAAGGCAAATAGGAGGGAGGGAAATTTTTCCGTGTCCGGCTTTTCAAAGGTAAGGGCGCCAAGGGCTGAAAAATCAGGGAAATCCATTTTCAGATCCAGCCGTTCCGGAAAAGACAGGGCATAGGAGATCGCTCCCTTCATATCCGGTTGTCCCAGTTGGGCCATGACGGTCCCGTCTTTAAACCCCACCATGGAATGAACAATGCTCTCGGGATGAACCAGCACTTCGATTGCCTCGGGGGCCACCCGGAATAAATGAAAGGCCTCAATGACCTCAAGCCCTTTGTTCATCAAGGTTGCCGAATCAATGGTGATTTTTTTGCCCATGCTCCAGGTGGGATGGTGGAGGGCCTCCGCCAATGAAATGTCCTTGAATTCATGAAGGGGTTTTTGCCGGAAAGGGCCGCCCGAGGCAGTGAGGATGAGTTTTTGGACATCCTTTTGCCGGTTTCCCTGAAGGCATTGAAATATGGCGCTGTGTTCGCTGTCCACAGGCATGAGGGTCACCCCGTTTTCCAAGGCCTTGGCCATGACGATGTCCCCGGCCATGACCAGGGTTTCCTTATTGGCCAGGGCAACCTGTTTTTTTGACTCGATGGCCGCCAGGGCGGGTTTGAGCCCTGCCGCCCCCACCATGGCCAGAAGCACCAGGTCGGAATTTTTATAAGACGCAGCTTCGATATAGCCCTGTTCTCCAAAAAGGATTTCTAGTTCATGGTTTCCTTTCAAAAGGCGGGACAGGTCAAAGGCCCGGTCCTCGTCCATAACGGCAACCATTTCAGGCTTGAATTCAAGGATCTGCGCGGCAAGGCCTTCAATGTTGAAAGCAGCCGTCAAGGCGTTGACCTGGAACCGGTCCGGGTGCATCCGGACAATGTCCAGGGCGTTTTGGCCGATGGAACCGGTTGCTCCCAGGATGGACAGGCGCTTCATAATAGAACAAATACCAGGTAGGCGTACAGAACCGGGATGGCTGGCAGCACCCCGTCAATCCTGTCCAGTATTCCGCCGTGGCCGGGAAGGAGCCGTCCGGAATCCTTGATGCCGGAAGCCCGCTTCATGGCCGATTCAAATAAATCTCCGATCTGTCCTGCAACGGCCAGCATCAGAGATCCGGGAATGGTCAGGAATGCAAGGGAGAGATCATGGAAAAAAATCAGGCAAAAAATAAATCCGGCCAGCATGGAAGCCGCAATTCCGCCCAGGGAGCCTTCGATGGTTTTTTTGGGACTGATATTGGGGGCCAGGGGTCTTTTTCCGAAAAAGGTGCCGGTATAAAAGGCGCCGGTATCACTGGCGAAAACAACAATCAGGAGCCAGATGATCCAGAAGGTGCCCCCTTCCAGTTGCCGGATGAAAACCAGAAGACACAGAGGCACCGGGATATAGACAATGCCCAGCACCTGCTTTGAGATGCTGTTGAAAATGGTCTGATCCGCTGAAAACCGGGCCAGGACAAAAATCGCCAGGGCCATGAGGTTCAGGGCCAGAACCAGAAACAAAATTTCCCATGATCCGAGATAGGCGCCCACAACCAGTAAAACCGAAACCGTATAGGAGATGATTTTGATGGTATTTGAAACAGGCTCATCCGTATTGCCGAAGATGATTCTCAAATATTCCCGGGTGCTGAAGACAGCTACCAGTGAAACCAGCACGGCAATGGCTGTGAGGCTGCCCTTGATCAATAGCCATAAAAGGAGGGGCGCCAGTATGAGAGCGGTTATCCACCGTTTGATGTGCTGCATGACACCTTCCCGAACCGTCGGTCCCTGGTTTGATAATTTTTCAGGATTTCGATAAATTCTTCTCTGGTAAAATCCGGCCACAAGGTATCGGTAATATAGAGTTCCGAATAGGCGGCCTGCCACAGGAGAAAATTACTCAGCCGGTACTCGCCGCTGGTCCGGATGATGAGATCCGGGTCAGGCATCCCCGAGGTATAGAGATGGTCGGAAATCAGTTCTTCGGTGATCTCCTCGGGACGGAGCTGTTTTGATGCCAGTTTAGCGGCAATTTTCCGGACGGCCCTTGTGAGTTCTTCTCTTGAACCGTAACTCAAAGCCAGATTCAGGGTCATGGCCTCATTGCTTCCGGTCAGTTCAATGGTTTTGTCGAGTTCCTGGCGGACCTCCGACGGAAGCTTATCCCTCTGACCGATCATGTTCAAACAGATATTATTTTTTTGAAGATCTTCCCGCTCCGCCACAATGAATTTTTTCAGGAGCGCCATCAGGGCTTTGACTTCGGATTCCGGCCGCGCCCAGTTTTCCGTGGAAAAGGCGTATAAGGTCAAGATTTTGATGCCGATTTCACGGGAGGCCGTGACAATGGACCGGACCGTATCGGAGCCCTGCTCATGGCCCCGGACACGGTTCATCAGCTTTTTTTTAGCCCACCGGCCGTTGCCGTCCATGATAATGGCCACATGGGCAGGAAGCGTATTCAGATCAGCAGACGCTTCCTGTATCAGATTAGACTTCAAGGATTTCCTTTTCTTTTTTTGCAAAAATCTCGTCTAATCGTTTGATATGCTGATCCGTGGTTTCCTGGATCTGTTTCTGTGCCTTGAAGCTTTCATCCTCGGAAATATCCCCTTCCTTTTGAAGGTCCTTGATCATTTCGTTGGAATCTCTCCGGATATTCCGGATGGCGACCTTATATTCTTCGCAGATTTTCCCTGCGCTTTTTGCAATCTCTTTTCTTCGTTCTTCGGTCAGGGGAGGGATGGAGATCCGGATTATTTTTCCGTCATTGGAAGGGGTAAGCCCAAGATTGGCCTTTAAAATAGCCCTTTCCACTTCATTGATGACGCTGATATCCCAGGGTTTCACCGTGATCATCCGGCTCTCCGGAATGGATACGGTGGCCATCTGGGGCAAAGGTGTGGACGTGCCGTAATAATCCACTCTCACCCCGTCCAGCATGGTCTGGGACGCCCTTCCGGTACGGACCTTTGACAATTCCTTTTCAAAAGCCTTTTCAGACTTGATCATCCGATCCTGATTTTCCTCAAGTACCTCATTAATCATAACAATATATCCTCAAATGAACGGTTACCTATTTGTTATAAATCCGAGTACCGATTTTCTCCAGCCCCATGACGGCTTTATAGATATTGTCCGTTTTGTGAAGATCAAACACCTGCAGCGGCAGGTCTTGCTCCATGGCAAGGGAAATGGCCGTCATGTCCATGACATGGAGTTGTTTCTCAATGATCCGCATATAGGAAATTTCATCGAACATGACGGCATCGTCATGGACCACCGGGTCCTTATCATACACACCATCCACCTGTGTGGCTTTAAACAGGATTTCAGCCTTTATTTCATGGGCCCTCAGAACGGCCGCCGTGTCCGTTGTAAAATAAGGATTTCCCGTTCCTGCCGCAAATATGACCACCCGGCCCTTTTCAAGGTGCCGGATGGCTTTTCTGCGGATAAAGGGTTCTGCGATCTGTTCCATCCGGATGGCCGACTGGACCCGGGTCGGAACATCCCGCTTTTCAAGGGCATCACAAAGAGCCAGGCTGTTGATCACCGTTGCCAGCATCCCCATATTGTCGGCGGATGACCGATCCATGCCGGCGGAACTTCCGGCAACTCCCCTGAAAATATTACCGCCGCCGACCACAATGGCAATCTCTATCTTCAGGCGGAATACCTTGGCAATTTCCTCTGCAACATATTGAATCATTTCAGGGCTGATGCCAAAGCCCTGATTTCCCATCAGGGCTTCTCCGCTCAATTTGATCAAAATCCTTTTAAACACAGGCTCTTTGTTCAAGAATCTATTCTCCTATCTTGAAACGTACAAATCTCTTGATCTGGATATTCTCACCGATCTTGCTGATGGTTTCCTTCAAAACTTCGGTAATGGTTTTCTGGGGATCTTTTACATACTGCTGGCTCATCAGGCAGACATCCTTATAAAATTTTTCGACTTTTCCGTCTACGATCTTATCAATGATGTTTTCGGGTTTGCCTTCTTCAAGCATCTGTGCCCGGTAGATTTCCCTTTCCTTTTCGATGATTTTCGGATCCACATCTTCAGGGTTCAGGCCTGCCGGATTGGCTGCAGCGATGTGCATGGCAATATTTTTTGCAAACGTCTGGAAATCTTCGGTTTTTGCCACAAAATCAGATTCACAGTTGATTTCAACCAGGACGCCCAACTTGGCGCCGGTGTGGATATACGAACAGATCATGCCCTCGGACGTGGAACGACCGGCTCTTTTGGCTGCCTTGGCAAGTCCTTTCTTTCTCAAGAGATCTACCGCCTTATCAAAATCACCTTCAGCCTCGGCAAGGACCCTTTTGCAATCCATAATGCCGGAGCCTGTTGCCTCGCGAAGCTCCTTAACCATCTCTGCGGAAATTTGCGCCATTTTTTATTACTCCTTATCTTCGTCCATGTCTTCTTCGAATGTATCTTCTACGGAAGCTGTTCTTCTTTTAATTTTTTCGATAACAGGACCATCCGTACCATCGGAAACGAGTTCAATGGATAGTTTTTCACCCTCAAAATGCTTATCGCCTTCCGGACCGGCCTTGTCTGCACTGGCCCTGATTTTCTCATCATAGGCAGCTCTTCCCTCAAGGTAGGCATCGGCAATGCGGGACGTAAAAAGACGGATGGATCTGATGGCATCATCGTTTCCCGGAATGACATAATCAATATCATCGGGATCACAGTTTGTGTCCACAACGGCAATGATGGGTATCCCCAGCCGCTTGCCCTCTTTAACAGCAATGGCTTCATTTTTGGGATCAATAATAAAAATCGCTCCAGGCAGTTTTTTCATATTGCTGATGCCGCCGATGGCAAATTCAAGCTTTGCTTTTTCCTTGAGCATCTTTGCCTGTTCTTTTTTCGGATAGTTTTCAAGGGTGCCGTCATTTTCAATGGAATTGTAAAAATGATACCGGGTGATATTGTTCTTGATGGTCTGGAAATTGGTCAGCATACCGCCCAGCCATCTGTTCTGAACATAGAACTGTTCTGCACGGTTTGCCTCTTCATAAATGGCTTCGGCCGCCTGTTTTTTCGTTCCGACAAAGAGAAGCTCTTGTCCGTTGGCTGCAACGTCCCTGACAAAATCATGGGCTTTTTTGAACAGCTTTACCGTCTGTTGCAGGTCAATGATATAAATCCCGTTTCTTGCGCCAAAGATATACTTTTTCATCTTTGGGTTCCAGCGCTTGGTCTGATGCCCGAAATGGACACCAGCCTCTAACAGTTCTCTGATTGTAATGTGAGCCATTTGTTCTCCAATGTGTTAATGGTTTTTCCACCATCCAGATCCACCCTGACATTCAACTTTTGTAAAGCACCTGATGTCAAGTCCCTGGATGTGAGTTTTTTTACTGCCTGAAAAAAATCCTAATTTATATATCAAATCCGTTCAGTATTATCAATTTATTTTTTAATCTTTGCCACCCTGTTATGCCCGGACAAGTCCTTTATAAATTCAATGGATTCATATTCCGGGTGCAAATTTAACAAATTTTCCAAACTTTCCTTCTGGTCAAAGCCCATTTCAAGAAGGAGAATTCCGCCTGGAACAAGGCACCGGTGAGCCTCCCTGAAAATAGCCCTGAAGCAGGATAGCCCGTCTTCACCTCCATCAAGGGCGTTTTGAGGTTCATACGTCCTTATTTCCGGGGCAAGCCCCCCTATATCCGCCAAGGGGATATAGGGCGGATTTGAAACAATCAGATCAAACCCTGGTCTATCCGTCAATGATGAAAACCAATTCCCTGCAAAAAAACTGATCCGGTTTCCGACTATCCGGCGGGCATTTTTCTTTGCAATGCCAAGGGCGGACAGGGAAATATCATTGGCCATATACAGATGACAAGGGGCTGCCTTTGCGAGGGAAACAACAATGGCCCCGGAACCTGTCCCGAGTTCAAGCACCCTTTTAGCACCGGGAGAACCGGAAACGGCATTTAATATCTTCAGGGCCTCTTCAACCAGGATCTCTGTTTCCGGCCGGGGGATCAACACCTCCCTTGCCACCTCAAAATCCGATTCAAAAAATCCTTTTTCACCTATAATATAGGCCACAGGCTCATTTTGAATCCTTCGCCGGATCAGGGTTTTATAATTTAGCAGCTCATTCTGCTGAAGCGGGCGGTCGCACTGAAGATACAGATCAAGGCGCCGAAGGCCAAGGCTGTGGGCCAGAAGAAGCTCCGCCGTCAGGCGGGGGCTGTCGATTGCGTGATCTTTAAAATAGGATTCCGTCCGGGAAAGAATCCCCATAAGGGTCGGATCAATCAATTTCCTTTAACGCCTGCGCCTGGTAGTATGTTTTAAGCTCGTCAATGATATCCTGGATATTGCCTTCCATGATGCTGTCCAGCTTGTAGAGCGTAAGGCCGATACGATGATCCGTCATTCTTCCCTGGGGGTAATTATAGGTCCTGATCCTGCCGCTCCGGTCACCGGAGCCAACCTGTCCTTTTCTGTCGGCCGCTCTTTTTTCGTCTTCTTCCCGGATTTTGGCATCCAGGATACGGGCTCTCAGTACATTCAGGGCCTTTGCCTTGTTTTTATGCTGGGATTTCTCATCCTGGCAGGTGGCCACAAGTCCGGTGGGGATATGGGTCACCCGGACCGCTGAATCTGTTGTGTTAACGGATTGCCCGCCGGGCCCTGAGGATCGGAAGATATCAACCCGTATATCCGCAAGATTAATATCAATATCGATTTCTTCCGCTTCCGGAAGAACGGCCACGGTAACGGCCGAAGTATGTATCCTGCCCTGGGCCTCGGTTTCCGGAACCCTTTGAACCCGGTGGGTCCCGCTTTCATATTTGAAATTGCTGAAAACCCCTTTTCCTTTTACCAGGGATACGATTTCCTTGAACCCGCCGGAGCTGGAATCGGTTTTTTCAACAAGTTCCATGGCCCAGTGTTTGGATTCAACATACCTCGAATACATCCGGAACAGGTCACCGGCAAAAAGGCCTGCTTCTTCACCACCGGTACCGGCCCGGATTTCAAGGACGACGTTTTTATCATCCCTTGGGTCCTTGGGCATTAAAAGAATATTGATTCTTGATTTATGGTCTGCAATTTTCTGTTCAAGTGCCGGAACCTCTTCCTTGGCCATGGACCGGATCTCAGGGTCACTATCCCTTAAGAGTTCCTTTGCCTCTTTCAGCTCATCCAGCAATCCTTCATATTCCCTGAATAAGGGAACAATCTTGTTCAGTTCTCCATGTTCGATCAGATATTCCTGGTATTTTTTCTGATCTTTAATAACGGCAGGATCACTTAACAGATGCTCGACTTTGACAAATCTTTCTTCAATACCTTTTAATTTCTCTATCATAATCCAAAACTCAAAAGGGGCTCTTGTAAAAAGACCCCTTTTTTAACAACCGGATTGTAAAAACTTTTAAACCATTTTTGATGCATCAAATCCTGCATATTTCCTCTTGAAACGGTCGATCATTCCGGCAGAGTCAACCAGTTTCTGTTTTCCTGTAAAGAAAGGATGGCATTGGGAACAAATTTCCACTTTAATATTCTCTCTTGTGGAGCCGATCTCGAATGTTGCGCCACAGGCACAGGATGCGGTTGATTTTTTGTAATCCGGATGTATATCTTTTTTCATTTTTCTTAAAACTCCTTGCTTTGCCTTTGCCGGCAATCTTTAATATTTCTTCTATATTTCTTTTGCTTATGAATTCATCAAATTAAGAAACTCTGCATTATCCTTTGTTCCTTGCATTTTTTCAAGTAAAAACTGCATGCTGTCGACTGGATTTAAACTGGACAATAGTTTTCTAAGTATCCATACCCGGTTCAAAACCATTGGGTCCAATAGCAGTTCCTCTTTTCGGGTACCGGATTTATTCATATCAATGGCCGGGAAAATTCTTTTATCGGCAAGCTTTCTGTCCAGAACCAATTCCATATTACCTGTGCCCTTGAATTCTTCGAATATGACTTCATCCATTCGGCTTCCGGTATCCACCAGGGCTGTGGCAATGATGGTCAGACTGCCGCCCTCTTCAATGTTTCTGGCAGCCCCGAAAAATCTTTTGGGCCGGTCAAGGGCATTGGAGTCCACACCGCCCGAAAGAATCTTGCCGGATGGCGGCATAACGGAATTGTATGCCCGGGCAAGTCTTGTGATGCTGTCGAGAAGGATGACGACATCATGGCCTTGTTCGACAATTCTTTTGGCTTTTTCAATCACCATTTCAGCCACCTGGACATGACGCTCGGAAGGTTCATCAAAGGTTGAGCTGACCACTTCTGCGTCGACGGACCGCATCATGTCCGTTACTTCTTCCGGGCGCTCATCGATGAGGACGATCATGGGGATGATATCTTTGTGGGCCTTGATCATGCTGTTGGCAATATTCTGCAAAAGCATGGTCTTCCCGGCCTTGGGCGGGGACACGATCAATCCGCGCTGACCGAATCCGATGGGACACATCAGATCAATGACGCGCATGGAATAATTGTCCGGCTCAGCCTCAAGGTTCATTTTCCGGTCCGGGTAAAGAGGCATCAGATTATCAAACAGAATGGTTTCGGCCGCCAGTTCCGGATTCTTAAAATTCACCGCCTCCACCTTCAGCAAGGCAAAATACCGTTCTGAATCTTTAGGCTGCCGGACCTGACCGGAAATTGTATCTCCTGTTCGAAGATTAAAGCGTCGGATCTGGGAAGGAGACACATAGATATCATCGGGTCCGGGAAGATAATTATATCCCGGCGCCCTTAAAAATCCAAAACCATCCGGGAGAATTTCAAGAGTACCTTCACCATAAATCTGGCCGGTTTCTTCGATGTTGGTCTGGAGCAGGGCGAAGATCAATTCCTGCTTCTTGAGTCCGCCAATGCCCTGTATTTTGTACTCTTTAGCAAGCTTGGTCAGCTCACTGATCTTCATCTTATTCAATTCTACAAGATTCATTCATTCTCCCGAATTTTTGTTTATTGTCTTTACAGGCTGAAATTTATTTTGAAGTGCACCTTTTTGAAGTCTGGGGCCAAAAATGACATGAAAAAACAGACGGATAGTTGCAAAAGGGTTAATAATTTTTGATAAATAAGGCAAAACACTTATCTTGTCAAGAATTCTTTTTGTATTTTATGAAAGAGAATATCAACGGATTCAAAGAGTTCAGCGCTTGTCCCCAGATTAAAAATCACATGGTCCGCCCTTGCTGTTTTTTCCTCCTGGGGCATCTGAAGGCCGAGCATCTTTTGTGCATCGGTTTCTTTCACCTGGTCCCGCCTGGAGATCCTTTTAACAAGGTCCTGATCCTTGGCCATGACGGCTATGGTAAGATCAAAAAATTGATCCATTCCGGATTCAAAAAGAAGGGGGACTTCAACAGCCACCGCTTTAATATCCGTATAATCTTGAGCCTTGATCTGAAGCATCATTTGTTCAAGTATCCGAGGATGCAGGAGGTCTTCAATTTTTTTTCGTATGTCCGGATTATTTATGATGAGATTTCGAAGCCTTGGCCTGTCCAACCCGCCCGTGTTCGAGAGCACATCCCGGCCAAGCAGTTGAACAATATCTTTAAGCCCTGGCTCTCCAGGCTCCACCACCTGTCTTGCAATCCTATCACAATCCAGGGTCACGAGCCCTATTTCTTTTAATCTTTTGCAGACAAGGCTTTTGCCGGACCCTGCCGACCCTGTGACTGCAATTTTCAAAATTTTCATATTTGTGTCATTCATATTCGAACCAGAATCAATTGATGGCTGCTGTATTTTATGTGACCCAAATCCGGGACATTGACTATAATATGGTTCTGTGATAGTTTTCAAGACCGTTTTAATATTAACTGAAAGGATACGGATTGTGGAAAGAACATTATCAATCATCAAACCCGACGGGGTTGCAAAAAACGTGATCGGTGAGGTCATCAAACGATTTGAAGCCAACGGCATCAAAATAGCAGCCATGAAAATGCTTCAATTGACCAAAACCCAGGCTCAAGGATTTTATGCCGTCCATAAGGAGCGCCCCTTTTTCAACAGCCTGACGGATTTCATGACTTCAGGACCCATTGTGGTTATGGTGCTTGAAGGCGAGGACGTCATTGCAAAAAACAGGGAACTCATGGGCGCCACCAATTTTAAGGACGCCAAGGAAGGCACCATTAGAAGAGATTATGCCACGGATATTGAACAAAACGTGGTTCATGGTTCAGATGCACCTGAAACGGCTGCCTTTGAAATCAAATATTTTTTCAATGACCTTGAGATCCAGAAAAGATAATCCCTGAGCTTGCAATTATCCGACACCTGCGGCCTGTAGTGATTTGAGGCCGCGGGTGTTTTCTTTTCAGATCCGGTTAGGGTATCAGTAGATCGAATCCGGTCACGGCATCTTTTTTCCTGACTCCACTTGATCCGGTCAATTCCTGAAGGATCACCTCCATCACATGCCAGACTTTTACCCCTCTTCGGGCACATCCGGTCTGGGTTGAGAATCCCCGTCCGCAGGCCATATGCATATGAAGCACCGGCTCCCCGGTCTCATCGGGGAAAAGGGTTCCCGGGCCGGTCACCTCATGGACATTATCCAACACGCGGGTCATTGGAATGATTTGTTTTGTCCTTGCCTGCTCCGGCCCCGTAACCAGGATGCTGCCTTTATCCGCAGCTCCGAGAACGATCAAGGAAGCAGCATGAATTTGATGTCGTTTTGCAAATGCCTCAATCTCTTCATGCAGGATATCCCCGTCTTCGAGACGGATGACAAATGTCCGGCCCTGCACGGCCTCAGAATATTTCACGATTCATTTTCCCTGTCTTATAGCCATTTTTGTCGATGATGATGGTTTCAAACCCAAACCCTTCCAAAGTCTGGTCAATTTTCCGGCGAATATCCTCTTTTAAAGCTCGCTTTACCAGATCCGGTTCAACCTCCAGAACTGCTGTTTTCCCATGGCATCTCACCCTGACCTGGGCAAATCCGAGTTTCCGGAGAAAGGCTTCCGCCCGGTCCACCCGTATCAAATCCGGCTTCTGGATCCTAACATGGTAGGGAATCCGTGTTGCAAGGCAAGACTGGGAAGGCTTATTCCAGGTTTCAAGACCGAGAAGGCGGGAGTTTTCCCGGATCATTTTCTTTGTAAATCCAATCTCCGCCAAAGGCGTTAGAAAACCAAGCTCATCAGCAGCCTTTAATCCCGGCCGGAAATCTTTTAAATCATCCAGGTTAACTCCGTGGAGCAACGATTTGATGCCGAAATCATCTGCTGCGGACCGGATCAAAGAAAAAATCTGTTTTTTACAATGATAACATCTCTCCTCGGTATTGCGCACCACTTCTTCATTTCCCAGGATATCTGCAGAAAGGCAAATATGGTCAACTTTTAATACGCTTGCCATCTTTTTTGCAACCTCAATCTCCCTTGACGGCACAAACCCGGAAGATACTGTGACGGCCAATAATTTCTTTGGTTTAATTTTTTTTGCCACGGCCAGAAGAAATGAACTGTCAACCCCACCGGAAAACGCAACGGCAAAAGATGTCAATCCCTGCAACCGGGTTTCAAGTTCATGTAATTTTTGCGTATCAGCTTCTATCTGCATTTTCAGTCGACATCCTTTTCAGATTAAGCTGTTAACAGATTTCTGCTGGAAAAGAAAGCTTTCCCTTGAGCTGTGCCTTTTGCAGTATATGACAGACTTTTTCATTTATCTCAGCCATAGACCCTGTTTCAGCCCACAAAAATTCAAGATTATCCTTGACTAAGCACCTGCCTTGAGATATAAGCCAACCATTATTCAGCAGGCAGCCTTACTGGGTGATCGTCCAACGGTAGGACTACGGACTCTGACTCCGTCAATCGAGGTTCAAATCCTTGTCACCCAGCCACAATAAAATCTGCCCCTCCCGGCTTCCACGCCCATTTTTAACTATCAGTTTTCAAACCTGTTCGACAAATGTCTTCTTCTAAGAAGAACCGGCTGGATAAAGAATCCAATATTTTTTTTGTGCTGAACGATTTTTTCCTGTATGGTGTTTTTTTTATTGTATTCGAATAGTATGGTCTTTGCTCTATCGCATAGCACGATGAAAACGGAACAATTGAAAAGGATCTGAAATCAGCAGGAAAGACATCATGTCCAAAAAGCTTAGCGATGAAGACTTGGAAAAACGAATTCAGGCATTAGAGCAGACGGAAGCGGCCCGCCGGAAGGACCGGGAGGCATTGAGGGAGAGTGAGGACCGATTCCATGCCGTTTTTGAGGGCTCACAGGATGCCGCCTTCATTGCAGATACAGTATCTCAGGTGACCCATGTTAATCAAGCTGCCTGTAAACTGACAGGCTATTCCAAGGAAGAGCTGCTCAAAAGACGTATCCCTGATCTCCATGCTTTCAATTCTTTTTTAGACAAGGTCCCCA
>CAZAHK010000038.1:0-25234 GCA_964484555.1 uncultured Desulfobacula sp. | reverse complement strand
CAAATACGTGCCAAACCCTTAAAGGACTGGTCCGCCGACGAGCTTCTCTCTTTAGCTGCCAAGCTTCTGCCTCAAGCCGGTGAGGCGCAGAACGGTTTTGTTATTGCCCAGGGCCGTTTCCAGGGCTTTTGACGACCCCACAATAATGACCAGGCGCTTGCCCCGGGTCATGGCCGTATAAAGCAGGTTTCTCTGCAACAGGGGAAAATGAGCCGTGGTCAGGGCGATGACAATGGCTGAATATTCGCTGCCCTGGGATTTATGGACGGATATGGCGTAGGCCAAGTTCAGTTCGTCCAGCTCCAGGATATCATATTCGACCATGCGGCCGTCATAGTCCACCAGGATCTTGTTTTCGGATTTGACGACATCGGCTACCAGGCCGATATCCCCGTTGAACACCTCTTTTTCATAATTGTTTTTCAGGTGCATGACCTTATCGCCGGGCTTGAACAGAATCCCCCGGACTTCCATGCCGCCGGGGGCCGGGTTCAGAACATTCTGGAGCTGCTGGTTCAGGTTGATGGTTCCGGCCTCCCCCCGGTGCATGGGGGTGAGCACCTGAATTTCGTCAATATGGGGAAAAGCATGTCGAATCCTTTTTGAACAGAGTTCCAGGATGGTTTCCACGACTTTTTCGGGCCTGTTTTTCTCAATAAAATAAAATTCGGAAAGTGCTCCTGCGGCTGCCTTCTGAAAATCCGGCATTTCTCCGTTCCTGATGCTGTGAGCATACATGACGATGGGGCTTTCTTCGGCCTGCCGGAATACACGGGTCAGGGAAAAAACCTTTACTCTTTTTGACTCGATGATGTCCGACAATACATTGCCGGGCCCCACCGACGGCAGTTGAAAGGTATCGCCGACCAGAATCAGGCTTGCCGTCGCCGGCATGGCTTCAATGAGATGATACATGAGAAGGGTATCCACCATGGAAGCCTCGTCCACCACAAACACATCCAGATCCAGGGGGTTGGCATAATTTTTTTCAAAGGTCTGGTTTTCCTGGTCAAACCCCAGGAGTTTGTGCAGGGTAAAGGCTTTCTGACCCGTTACCTCGGAAAGGCGTCTCGCTGCCCTTCCCGTGGGAGCGCTCAAGACGGTCTTTTGATCCAGACGTCTGAAAATCTCGCACAGGGCCCGGACCAGAGTGGTTTTACCGGTCCCGGGGCCGCCGGTGATGACCACGATTTTTTCATCCAGCACATGGGTGACCACATCCAACTGCTCTTCAGACAGCTTTACAGCCAGTTTCGTCAGCACGGTTTCAAGGATCTCCTCTTTTCCCAGCCGGCTGGTCCGGGTCTTCATGGACAAAATCGCCTTCATCCGGGAAGCGACGCCGAATTCAGCCCGGAAAAGCCGTGCCGGATAAACCCTTATGTCTTCTTCGCCTTTTTCCGTTTTGATTTCACCTTCATGGACCAGGGCTTCCAAAGCGGGTTCGAATTTATCCGGTGCCACGCCCGAGAGTTTTGCCGATGCGGCAAAAAGATCTTGTTTGAACTGATACACATGCCCGTCCTGCTCGGCAAACAAAAGGCCGCAGACCAGGCAGGCCTTGAGCCGGTTCTCATCCTCTTTCTGCACCCCGGACCGCAGGGCGATACGGTCGGCCAGGGCAAAGCCCAGGCCGGGGATATCCCTGGCAATGAGATAGGGATCATGGTTCAGGACGTTCAGGGTTTCGGACCCATAGGCCTGGAGAATGGTGGCAGCATGGTATACGCCCACCTCATTTTCCTGGAGAAACTGCATGACCCGCCGGACGGCATGGTGTTTGTTCCAGGCTTCGGTGATGATCTTTTGCTTGGCCCTTCCGATACCGTGAACGGATTTGAGCCGATCCGGCTCGTTTTCAATAATCTCCAGGGTCTTTTCTTCAAACCGGTCCACAATCTTATCGGCCAGAGATTTTCCAATCCCCTTGATAATGCCGGAGCCCAGGTATTTCCGGATACCGGAAACCGTGGCCGGCAGGATCACCTTATATATCTCAACCTTAAACTGGTCCCCGTATTTGGGGTGGGCGCTCCATTTGCCGGAAACCTCAAGGCTTTCCCCTTCAAAGACCCCGGCCAGCCGGCCCACAATGGTCACGGGATCATTGATTTTGGGCATTTTGAGTTTTGCAATGGTATAGTGGTTGTCCGGGTTCTGATAGGTGAGCCGTTCTACCCTGCCTTTAAGAACGATCATTCAGCCCCTCGCAGATTGGATGATCCAGCAGGCGGCATCATACAGGTCTTCAGCCACATGGTCGGGCGGCTTAGGGTTCCGGCTGAGTTCGGCCCAGGCCCCGTTTCCGGTTTTCACCAGGATGGCCTTGGCGCATCCCACATTTCGGGCGCAGAGGATATCCTTTGCGCTGTCTCCCACCATAAAGGACCGGGCAAGGTCGATCCGGTATTTTTTCTGAGCCTGGAGAATCAGGCCGGGTTTGGGCTTTCTGCAGGAACACCGGTCCGGCGGAACATGGGGGCAGTAAAAAATATCCGTAATCCGGCCCCCCGCCGCCTCGACCCCGGCTTTCATTTTTTCAAATATGGCTTCCAGACTTTCTTTGGGGGCCAGACCCCGGCCGATCATGGACTGGTTGGTGATGACGATCACCTGAAATCCGCTCTGGCTGAGAAGGGCTATGGCTTCCGGGCTTCTGGGGATAAATTCAAATTCCGAAGGGTCTTTTATATATGCGTCGGAATCCTGATTGATGACCCCGTCCCTGTCTAAAAAAACCGTATATCCCATGGTTCCTGCTATTCTTCCGCAACGGCAAAGGTGCTGGCAAAGCCCTGGGCAAGAATCTTTTCGCTGAACCGCTCCGCATCCTTTAAATTGGTAAATCGTCCGATCCTCACCCGGTAAAAGGTTCCCCGGTCATCGGTAAAAATGACGATATGGGCATTGGGGTATTTTTCAGACAGGTTGTCCCGGTATTTCTCGGCATTGGCCTTGACCTGGAAGGCCCCCACCTGAACCGTAAAATTACCCGTATAATAATCCACGGGCCTGAACTCCACCGGTTTGTGGGTGGCCGGCGAATAAGAGGTGGCCTCGCCCAGAGCGGTTACCCGAACTTTGGCTGTTCCCGGGCCTGCAATCCCGATCTCCTTTGCCCCGGTATAGGACAGATCAATGACCCTGCCCGTTACAAAGGGTCCCCGGTCGTTGATACGGGCTACTATCTTCCGGTCGTTTTCAAGATTGTGGACCGAAACCCATGTATTCATGGGCAGGGTTTTGTGGGCTGCGGTCATATCATACATATTGTAAATTTCACCGTTGGAGGTTTTTCTGCCGTGAAATTTATCGCCATACCAGGACGCAATCCCGGTTTGCACGAATCCGTCGGCCCGGGCAAGGGGGGTATATTCAACCCCATAAATGGTATAGGGTCTCTGGGTGGCCGGAATTTTCTTTGGTGGTGGTCCCGGCGGCGGCTGCCGGCCGGTTTCAGGTGCGGTTCCCCGATTGGCGGAACAACCGAAAACAAGGAGCATAAACCCTATCAAAAGGCTAATTCGTATTTTCAAGCAGCAGCTCCGCATCCGTTACCATCATCCATCCAGGGCCAGTTCCAGCACATGATCCATTTTGTCGGTAAAAAGAAAGGCCATGGACGCCTTGATGTGATCCGGCACCTCTTCCATGTCTTTCTGGTTCCACAGGGGCAGGATAATGGTTTTTATCCCGGCCCGGTGGGCCGCGATGACCTTTTCCTTGATTCCGCCCACGGGCAGAACTTCTCCCCTCAGGGTAATCTCCCCGGTCATGGCCAGGCATTTTTTCACCATACGGCCTGTTATCAGGGAGGCAAGGGCCGTCAGCATGGCCGTCCCGGCCGAAGGACCATCTTTGGGAATAGAGCCCTCCGGCACATGGATATGAATATCATGGCGGCTGAAAAAAGATTCATCAAGGTTAAGCTTCTTGGCCCTGGCCCGGATATAGCTGAGGGCGGTGCTGGCGGATTCTTTCATGACATCGCCGAGCTGGCCGGTAAGGGTCAGCCCTTTGCCGCCTTCCATGGCCACGGCCTCAATGAACAGGATTTCCCCGCCAAAGGGGGTCCAGGCAAGGCCCACCACCACACCGGGGGTGTCGATTTTAAGAGCCAGGTCCGGCATATTGGAGACGGGACCAAGATATTCATGCAGGTCTTTTTGTCCCACCACGATATGTTCGGCCGTTCCTTCGGCAATTTTACTGGCAATTCCCCTGCAGACGGTTCCGATCTGACGTTCCAGGTTTCTGAGACCGGCTTCCCGGGTATACCCGGATATGATCTGACGAACCGCCGCCGTGGTGATTTTGATCTGGTTTGATTTGATGCCGTTGGCCTCCCGCTGCCGGGGGATGAGATAACGGGTGGCGATTTTCAATTTTTCTTCTTCCGTATACCCGCTTATTTCCAATATTTCCATCCGGTCCCGCAGGGGCGCCGGAATGGTATGAAGGACATTGGCCGTGGTCAGGAACATGACATCGGAAAGATCAAAGGACACATCCAGATAATGGTCGGAAAATGAAAAATTCTGTTCCGGGTCCAGAACTTCCAAAAGGGCTGAAGACGGGTCCCCGTGATAGGAGGAAACCACCTTATCGATCTCGTCCAGCATGAAGACCGGGTTCTTTGTCCCGGCTTTTCTCAGGGACTGGATAATCCTGCCCGGCAGGGCCCCCACATAGGTTCTTCTGTGTCCCCGGATCTCGGCTTCATCCCTGACCCCGCCCAGAGCGATCCGGACAAATTCCCGGCCCAGGGCCTTGGCAATGGATCTGCCCAGGGAGGTTTTCCCGGTGCCGGGCGGGCCGAAAAAACAGAGGATGGGCCCCTTGGAATTTTTTTTCAGTTTCCGGACGGCCAGGTATTCAAGGATTCTTTTTTTGGGTTTTTCCAAGCCGTAATGGTCATTGTTCAGAATTCTTCTGGCTTCTTTGATATCCAGCTTGTCCTGGGAAAGGATTGTCCAGGGAAGGGAGACCAGCCAATCCAGATAAGAGGAAGCCACCACATATTCAGACGAAGACGGATGCATGCGGGTAAGCCGCTGTATTTCTCTTTCCGCTTCATTGCGCGCTTCCTCAGGCAGGCCGGCCTCTTCTATCCTAGCCCGGTATTCCTTGATTTTTATGGAATCATCCCCGGTCTCCCCCAGTTCTTCCCGGATGGCTTTCATCTGCTGGCGAAGATAATATTCCCGCTGGCGCTTGTCCATATCCTCTTTGACCTGGTTCTGAATCTTGGACCCCATTTCCAGGATGTCCAACTGATCATTGACCAGGCGGGTCACTTTTTTCAACCGCTTGTTCACATCCAGCAGTTCGATGACCTTCTGTTTTTCAATCACCGGGGCATTGATGGTGGAGGCCACCATATCGGCCAGAACGCTGGGCTCCTGCAAAGATTTGATCATATGGCCCATTTCCGAGGGAAGCCCGGGAGACAGTTCTACGATTTTTTCATACTGCTCCACAATATTAACCATCAAGGCCCGGTTTTCTATACTCCGGTCCGCATTGCGGTTTTCCACGACTTCGATCCGGGCCTGCATATATTTTTTATTCCGGAGAAACTTTACGATGCGGAATCGCTCCAGGCCCTGAATGAGAAGCTGGGCCTTGGATTCTTCCATTTTGGACATTTTCAGGATAATGGCAATGGTGCCGATCCGGTAAAGGTCGTCGGAGGTATGCCGGGAATCGATATCCGACCGCCTGGACAACAAAAGCCCCAGCATGCGGTTTCCGGCCATGGCTTCATCTATGAGTTCAACCGCCTCACTTTGAATCAATACCAGGGGCAATACCATTTTGGGAAATAAATTGGTGTCTACAATGGGAAGGATGGGGATAATGTCCGGGATATGGTCTGCTCTTATGGGGGGTGAAGGATGTCGCACGTCATCCATATCTTATCGGCTTCCTGTCATGAACTTATGCAAAATCAATGGAAACATTGTGTTTGTTCTTGATGTTTTCCCTGAACAATTTTCCCAAATTCAGCTCTAAAAATCCGTTTGAATACTTGGCCGTAACTTTTTCAACATCAATGACACTGGGCAGATAGAGAACCCTTTCAAACTGCCCGAACTGGATCTCTGCAAGCCTGTAAGTAGCCGTCCGATCCGGGTGGTTTGTTTTCCTGTGCCCGGATATTTTGATGGCCTTGTTGCTGACCTCGATAACAATGTCTTCTTTTTTCACCCCTGCAATTTCAGCCTGGATAATGATCTCATTTCGCGTCTCAAAGATATCCATCTGGGGCTTCCAGATCCTTTTGGAAAAACAGAACATGGGGTTGACGGACTGAAACATTTCTTCAAAAGACTTTTCTTCTGTCGAGTGTTTCTCAATATTATCTCCGAACCGTATTTCGATATGCTTCATATAAAATCTCCTGATGATACCGTTAAATCGATCATCTGATGATTTTGTAAGATACCATCTGAGGCGGATATTGTAAAGCAGTATTGAAAAAACCCTAGTCCGCGCCGGAGCCCCAGATATCAATAATCCGCGTATCTCCATGTTCGCAGGCCGGTATAAATCAGTTTCCCGGATATTGAAAAATCTTCCTCGGTTTTATAGATCATCCGGACATCCCTGTTTTCAAAATCTTCCTTTGCTGCATAGCCGAACATCCTGACCATTTCAGCATTGACCCATTTGAAAATCCTGTTCTCCACAAGACAGATGCCCACAGGAGAAGCTTCCAGGATTTTTTCCAGAACCTGCTTTTGTTCTGAAAGCGTTTCTTCCGATTCTTTTCTTTCAAGGGCAATCTGCTGGGATACGGCCGTTAACAGGTCAAGGTCCTTTTTTGTATAATCCACTGGAGAATTAAAGCTTTGAAGGGCAATAAAAAAATTCTCCACCTTGAGGATCCGGCCAAGGGAAGAGTGCATGACCCGGTATAATTCCTCCGGGTTCCGGGTGGTGGAGACAGCCTCTGAAATTTCAAATAAAATCTCCAGGGTCTTTGCGTCATAACTTTCTCCGGCTCTTTACCGACTATGTTTTTCCGCCTTCATTTTTCATCCTGTGCCAGGTATTAGTTCTTGTTATGGATTACGGTTTTATGCAATAATGCCCCTGAAGTCAAAGACTATACCATTGAAAGGGTGAAGGCAATATCCTAAATCCATGAAAAACAGCCTGGAATAAAATGAATGAAATCCTTTGAAGAAATTTCCCTGTTGTATGAAATCAGCGAGGCCCTTAATCAGCACATGGACATGAAAAAATCCCTGTTCAAGGTCTTGACCGTCCTGTCGGAATCCTTGAATCTTGTCAGGGGGATTATCTTTCTGATCAACTCGGAAACCGGAGACATCAGGATTGAAATGGCCCACGGCATTTCCGAAGAAACCACGCGCCTGATCCGGTATACCCCGGGTGAAGGCATTGTGGGAAGGGTGATCCAGAGCGGAGAACCCGCCGTTGTGCCCAGGATCAGCGAGGAACCCCTGTTCCTGGACAAAACCCATTCCCGGCAGGTTCCCGACGGTCTGGATTATTCTTTCATCTGCGTTCCCATTAAAAAAGAAAACCGGGTGGTGGGCGCCATCAGTGCGGACAGGCCCTTTGAAGGCAAGGCTTCCCTGGAAAAAGGGGAAAAGCTGTTGTCGGTGGTGGCCACCATGGTGGCCCATCATGTCATCAATATCGAGACCATCAGGATTGAAAAAGAACAACTGAAAACGGAAAATATCCGGCTCAAATCCGAACTTGAAAACCGTTACAGCTTTACCAATTTCATCGGCAATTCCAACAAAATGAGGGAGGTTCTCCAGATGATCTCCCAGGTGTCTTCTTCTTCCGCCACGGTTCTCATCCGGGGCGAAAGCGGCACTGGAAAAGAGCTGGTGGCCAATTCCATCCACTATAACAGTGAAAGAAACAAAAAACCCTTTATTAAAATCAATTGTGCCGCCATTCCTGAAAACCTCATTGAGAGCGAATTGTTCGGCCATGAAAAAGGGTCTTTTACCGGGGCTTCTCACCTGAAAAAAGGCAAATTTGAAATCGCGGACCAGGGCACCATTTTTCTGGATGAGATCGGCAATATGTCCCTTTCCGCCCAGGTCAAACTATTGCGGGTACTCCAGGAAAAGGAATTTGAAAGGGTGGGGGGATATAAGCCTATTAAAACCGATGTCAGGATCGTTGCCGCCACCAATTCCAATCTTGAGGAAATGGTCCGCCAGGGAAGGTTCAGGGATGACTTGTATTTCAGGCTCAATGTCTTTCCCATTTATCTTCCCAGCCTGCGCATGCGCAAAACCGATATCATCCTTTTGGCCGATCATTTCCTTGAAAAATACGGCACCCTTCACAAAAAAGACATCAAGCGGATTTCCACCCCTGCCATTGATATGATGATGGAATACCATTGGCCCGGCAATGTCAGGGAGCTTGAAAACTGCATGGAAAGGGCCGTCATCCTCTGCAATGAAGGCGCCATCCACAGCTATCATCTCCCGGCCACCCTCCAGACCGGAACCAAAACCAAGACCCTGCCCCAATCCCTGGAAGATGCCGTGGCCCGGCTTGAAAAGGAAATCCTGATGGACGCCCTGAAAAACACCAAGGGAAATATCAATAAGGCGGCCAAACTCATCGGCATCACGGTCCGGAAATTCTCCTATAAGGCTGAGCATTACGGAATCAGCTATAAAGATTACCGGTGACCCGGAGAAAGACACAACCCATGGAACACCCCATCATTTTAGATTTTAAACAAAAGAGGCTATTATGAAAATGGAACATTATATCCGGGCCATTGCCGGATCGTTTATCCTGATTTCCCTCATCCTTTCCCGCCTGCATTCCGGTTACTGGCTGCTTTTCACCGCCTTTGTGGGTCTGAATCTGTTGCAGTCCGCCTTTACAAAGATGTGCCTCATGGAAACGATTCTGGAAAAAATATTCAGGATCCCCAGAGATCGCTGATCCCAAAGTCCTTTTCACCTGAAGGGGTCCGGCGGATATATAAAGGGATCTCCCTGCCGGAGCATTCCTTTCGAACCTCCGAGGCGATGTCGATAATTCTCTGTGAATCGATGGGATGTCCATTGAATTTTTCCTGGATCTCCAGACCCGACACATAGAGATGATGAAATTCTATGGCGGCATGCCTGAGCCCGTGGGCAAGGGCCACAACGGTTTGAGGCGAATCATTGAGCCCCCGGATCAGGGGAACATCGGCATAGATCCTCACGCCCCTGTGAATCAACTTTCCTGCAATTTCCCCATGCCTGAGACGAATGTCCTCGGGCAGAAGAAACCAGGCTTCCAGCTCCACCCGGAAAGGATTGCCGATGGAGAAATCGCACCATCGGGATATCTTTTCCATCAGGTCTTCTGTTATCAATTCCGGTCTGTTGCAAAATTCCCAGCAACAGATCCGGAGGCTGGAGATATGGGAAAAGGCCTTGAGGCGCTCCGCCATCCGCCCGATTTTTTCCATGGCCGGGTCCCGGGCGGCCTGCCAGGAAACTACCACATCCATAATCTCCGGGTCTTGTTCAATATAGTCAAAGGCCGAATCATCCGCCTGCAAACCCATTTCAACCCGAGTTTTATGGACACGGGATATAAATTTTGACGGAGTCGGGCAATGAGAGGGGCTGAGACCGAAGCCTGCCCCAAGAAAGGCCCTGATGGCTTCTATGGTTTCAGATGAAAGACCGGGTTCGGGGGAAATCCCGGGTTTTTCCGGCCGGTTTCCGAGAAAGAGGGCCTCATCCCCCATGATCAACTGAAACCGAGCATCCAGGGTGCCTTCCGGATTGATTCTCATATCCGGCATGTGAGTCATGTCCGGGATGAAGTCCTTGAAATAGGAAACGGTATAAGGCGTCCTGATCCAGGTAAATGTCTCGTCTTCAGCATCCCTTTCCACGGCAAAACCGCTGGTATGCCATTCAATCTTTCCCAGGGAAGTTGCCGTACACAGCTTTGGAACGCTTCGATCGGAAACATGGTCCCTCAGCCAGGCCTGGGCCTCAAGGGCTTTGGAAATGGGGGTCCAGAAATCCTTTGTCCCGTGGATGGGGCTGCACGGGGTAAAAATATAATAGATTTTCACCCCGGCCTGGCGCAGCAGGGTAAACAACCGGCCAAGGGTTTCTCCGTACGTGTTCAACCCGTTTAAAAAAGGGGTCTGGACATAGACCTGGATCCCTCTTTGAACCAGAGCGGAAATGATCTCAAGGCTTTGAATCGAGACCTCGTCCGGATGGACAAAATGAACCCCGGCCTCGATGCGCTTGCCATGGGAGCGGCATTGATCGTTCTTATCGATCAGATATTGAATCAGGTTCCCTGTATCCTTTAAAAAAAGCTCTGGATAATAAGCAACGGACCGGGTGGCGATCCGTATGACCTCCACATGATCGACGGTCATGAGGGCATCCAGGGCTGCTTCAAGATTGGGCCGGTTGAGCAGGGGTTCTCCGCCCGTGATCAGGATTTCCCGGATGGCCGGGTGGGTCCGGACATGGTCGACGGCCGCCAGGACATCGGCCCTGGACGGGGTTTTTTCCTTCCGGTTGGTCTTATGCTTTCTGAAACAGAACCGGCAATATACAGGGCAGGTCATATCCAGGAGAAAAATGACCCGGTTTTGATACATCTGTTCCAAAACCCCTGATTTAAAATGGCCGTCAAAGGTGATGGGTTTTCCTGAGGGGTCAAGCTCTCCTGCAAAGGGCAGATATTGCTTTGCAACCCCCCCGGAGACCCTGGACTGACGGATCACATGATCGGACAGCCGGACGGGAAACTCGTCCATGACCTGTTGCAGGCAAGGCTTGTCTGCTACCGCCACAAAGGCGACCCTCTCAAGTTCATCCACGCTTTTGACGGCATGAAGCCGGTTTCCGGGAAAGAGATGGGAAAGAAGGGCATACAGATAAAATTTCGGGATCTCGACCCCGTTAATAACAATAGGATCTGTCTTTTTTTTGACCTGGGAAAGAACAGCCTCAAAAAAACCGGTTTCTTTGTTTTCATACCCGCAGCGTTTCACAAGGGCATCAAAAACATCTTCTTTTCTTTGGGTCCCAATCTCTGAAAAAAAGCCCCGGCCCAGAAGCTTTGGCGTTCCATAGGTGCAAAAAAAATCCCGGCTGACGGTTTCAAGCGTTTTTACATTGAATTTCATATGATTATTTCTTAAGGATGTCCCGGATCAGGGTCAAAGCTTCCGGACCCCGACCCGGCCGTTACCGTCGTCTGATGTCTTTTAAATAGATTGATTTTGAAGGGCCGTCGCCCACTTCTCTTTCCTCGATCTGAAAAAGTTTTGTGGCAGCGACAAGTTCTCCGAGTTTTTTATACCCGTAATTTCTCGGATCAAATTCCGGGGCCTGTTTTGCGATATGGCTCCCCACCGAAGCCAGATGGGCCCAGCCACTGTCGTCGGAGCTGTTTTCAACAGCCCGTCGCAGAAGATTCACCATCTTTGTATCCTGTTTTAATTCTGATGCGGTTTTGCGGTTGATTTTAACGGCATCCTCATCCTTTGACCGCAGCACCTCGGTAAAGATGAATTTATCACAGGCCGATACAAAGGGTCCCGGCGTTTTTTTCTCGCCGAAGCCATAGACAAAAAGGCCGGCCTCCCTGATCCGTGAGGCCAGTTTGGTAAAATCACTGTCGGAAGAAACAATGCAGAATCCGTCAAAGCGGTTTGTATACAAAAGATCCATGGCATCAATGATCATGGCGCTGTCCGTGGCGTTTTTCCCTGTGGTATATCTGAACTGCTGGATGGGCTGAATGGAATATTGCAGTAAAAACTCCTTCCACCCCTTCAGATCCGGTATGGTCCAATCCCCATAAATCCGCTTTACATTGGCGGTTCCATATTTTGCAATTTCCGTGAGCAACCCTTCCACAATACCGGGCTGGGCATTGTCTGCATCGATGAGTACGGCCAGTTTTTCAGTTTTTAAATCCGTCATATGTCCCTTTGTTCTTTCCGGTTATGTCTTTGCCTTTAAGGTCCGGCGTCATGATAAACCTGCAGGTCTGATTATGCAAGAAAATTTGACGGCAGCGGATAGACTTACACAAGGGCTCCCAGAGCGTTGTCAGCGAAGATAGGTCAGAATCCGGCCCTTAAACGACAGGCCGGCACAAGACGCATTTTCCGGCCTATACCCGCTGTTGGAATACCCCAGTTCGGCCATGCATTTGGTGAACCGCCCCTGGTTGCCGCGGCCGGGGTCCACCAGCACCACTTGGCAGTGGGGATTGGCATGCTGATCGATAAAATGGGACAAAAGCCCGGCATGACCTCGCTCATAAAGAAGATCACTGCCAATGACAAGATCAAACCGGCCAAGGTCGCCGCCTTCATCCTCCCACCCTGTCCTGAAAAAAGGAATTGTTTTCCCCTTGTTCAAAACCACGTTTTCCATGAGAAAAGACTCTGCTTCAGGATGGTAGTCCGTGGCCGTGATATCGGCAAGGCGGTGATTGAGAACAAGGCTTGCCAGCCCGATGCCGCATCCGACCTCCAGGATTCTTTTCCCGTCAATCTTAAACCCCGCCATATGCCGGGCCAGAATTCGGCCGGAATCCCAGATCACGCCGAATATGGGCCAGGTGGCCGAAGATATGCCGAGGTTTTCGGCAATTCCGTCCACATCCAGATATTGCATATGGTCCCGCAGGGTTCTTACATGGATATCCACGTCGCCAAACTCGACGGTCTGGTAACGGATGCGCGGCAAAGAAACCATGGGACTCCTTGTTAATCAGGGATTAACGCGGCAGGTGCCTGAAAAAAATCCGCAGCGCATATAGCAACCATACACCTTTATTTCCAGCTTGACCAATGAATCTTTTCCCTTGAACCGGACAAAAATTTAGTTTATTTTCGGCATGTAAGCATGGATCCCTTAACCTGAAGACATATTCGAAAGCCATTGCCCATGGAAAGAAGACGCTTTTTAAAACAGGCTGCCCTGGCCTTGACCCTGGCTGCATTTCCCTTTGCAGGAACCCATGGAGCAACACCGGTTGCAGACCCATCCGAGTCTGTGGATGACCATATCAAGGACCGGTTAATCAAACAACGCCTCTTTGACACGATTTTTGAGGATGACGTCTTCCTTGAAGAGGCTCTCCTTCCGCAACTGGATTCATCCCTGGCCCGATTGAAAAAGGTCCAGGCTGTTGTGGGATATTCCAATTTCTGCCTCCTGGATTTTGATGAAACCTTGAAATTCGGCAAAGCCTATGCCGATATCGGCGAATTCTCGAAACCGGAACTGGATTTCCTTGAGCTGATTTTTTATTCCCAGGGTGAAACCTATGGGTTCATGGGTGAAAAACCCATCAAAACCATAACCGGTAAGATCAGCAAAAACAAGGTGGAAAAAATCCCCTTTACCGGTAATTATCTTTACCAGGGCAGACCCGCTGAACTCTACCGGGACATCCAAAAACAGGTGGGCAGTGATGCCGTCCTGACCTCGGGGGTCCGCAGCGTCATGAAGCAGTTTCTTTTATTCCTGAACAAGGCCAAAGTCAGCCGGGGAAATCTTTCCCTGGCATCCAGGTCCCTGGCCCCGCCCGGCTATTCCTTCCACGGCATCGGGGACTTTGATGTGGGCCAGAAGGGATACGGCTCCAAGAATTTTACGGAAGCCTTTACCCAAACCCCTGTCTATAAAAAACTCATTGACCTCGGGTATCTGAAATTCCGGTACGAGCGGGACAATAACCTGGGCGTCCGGTTTGAACCCTGGCATATTGAGGTTGCCTAAGTAGATTTATCGCGATATACAGACAAACACGTTGTCAAAACAAAAAATCAAGGATAAGAGGGGCCCGGATGAAAATTTTTAAAGGACCGGTCATCACCTGCGATGCAACCGACACAGTGTATCAATATCTGGTGGAAAAAAACGGGATCATTGAATTCACCGGCGTTTCCCTGCCGGAACAGTACCGGGGAGAACCGGTCACAGACCTGGGCGAAAAGGCTTTGATTCCGGCATTTACAGACTCCCATATTCATTTCACCTCCTATTCGCTTTTTTCATCCACCCTGGATGTGAGGGAGGCTAAAAATTTTTCAGACCTTTCGGATATCCTGAAACGCTATATCAACGACACCGGCTGCAAAATCGTTTTCGGGTTCGGCTTGTCCGCCCACAGCCTTGAGGAAAAACGGATGATCACCCGGAAAGAGCTGGACGGCATCGAAAAAAAACGACCCGTGATGCTGGTGAAATACGATGGCCATGCCGGTGTTGCCAATACGGCCATGCTGAACCTTTTGCCCGCCGGAATAAAAGGCCTCCGCGGCTATCACCCGGAAACCGGGCAGCTTTTCCAGGAAGCCTTTTTTAAAGCCGTGGATTTTGCCTCCTCCAAGGTCTCGCCGGTGGCCCTTTTAAAACATATGCTGACGGCGGTGGACAAAATGGCGGAAACGGGCATCGGTCTTGTCCATCCTGCCGAAGGCGTCGGGTTTCCCCTGGACCTGGATGTGGATCTGGTCCGGTTTATGGCCGGGGGCCTGGCCAATCCCTTTTTGTTCCGGGTGTTTTTCCAGACCATGGACATTCAAAAGGTGCTGAAACGGAAGCTGCCCCGGATCGGTGGCTGTTTTGCAACGGCCCTGGACGGCTGTTTCGGCTCCCTGGACGCAGCCCTGAACCAACCCTATGAAAATGAACCGGACAATGCCGGCATTCTGTTTTATGAGCATGACGTCCTGCTTGATTTTGTTCAAAAAGCCCATGACAAGGGGCTCCAGGTCCAACTGCACGCCATTGGCGACAGGGCCTTTGACCAGGCCACCCGGATCTTTGAAAGGGTTTTGAAACATAATTTTCGGGAAGACCATCGCCACAGCATCATCCATGCCTTTATGGTCACCCCCAAGGGGCTTGATATCTGCGCCCGGTACCATATCGGCATCGCGGCCCAGCCCTCTTTGCTCCATCTGAACCTGGAACCCCTGTCCTATCTCCAGGAAATCCTGGGGAATCGGGCCCTTGGGATGTCCCCCTTCAGGACCATGCTGGACATGGGTATCCATATCTCCGGCGGGTCCGATGCGCCGGTGACCCTGCCGGACCCGATCCTGGGAATCCATTGTGCCTGCAACCATATTAATGAATCTGAATCCGTTTCCGTCATGGAAGCCATCCGGATGTTTACCTGGGAAACGGCCTGGGCCGGTTTTGATGACAAGACCCGGGGCTCCCTTGAACCCGGGAAGAAAGCCGATATGGTGGTGCTGAATAAAAATCCCCTGGACATAAAAAAAGAAGCTCTTTCGGGGCTGAAGGTGGAGTCCCTGTATCTGGGAGGAAATCCCTATAAAAAAGGGCAGGGGCTTGGAAATCTTTTATGGAAGGCCCTGTTCAACAGGAGGCGCTGATCTTTGCCGGGATTTACCGGTCCTGCATCAGTCGGTCCTGCATCAAGGGATAGGCGGCATCCGATAATTTGTTGGTCGGGTCCCCTTCCGTGACCATGGCGGCCAGAACCTGTTTTTCCTTTTCCATGGGCAGGCGGCCCGTCATATGGGCTTTCCCCACCTCCTGACCGTCCTGGTTGGTGAAGACTGCCTCAGCCTCGGCCCGGCCCTCATTGCTGATTTTGGTAATGGTGACCCGGCATTGAATGGTGTCCTGGAAATAAACGGGCCGGATAAATTTAAAACTCATTCCCGAGGCCAGCCAGCCCACCTGACCTCCGAATTCACAGATCATGGAGCCCACGAGAAGGCCGTGGCAGATCAGGCCCTTAAACGCCTTTTCCCCTGTCCAGCGCTTATCATAATGGACCGGGTTGTAATCCCGGGTCAGGTCCCCGAAATCCAGGGTTTCTTCCCGCGTAAACGTCCTTTTATAAACAAAGGCATCGCCCTGTTTCAGGCCGGTTATGGCCTTTTGCCGCATGACATTGGTCATCATTGACCTCTTTGACGGGTTTTAATTCTCGTTCAAGATAGAAAGGGCCGGGGGTTTTTGTCCCGGCCCTTTCTATCTATCAATTTACGGCATTTTTATTTTTCTTTTTTACCGGCATCCGCCATCATTTTGAGCATGGTGTATTTATCCGCCACCTCTTCTTCAATCTTGGCCCTCAGGCGCTTTGATTCCTCGGGCAGACTCTTTTCAAGGGCTGCAAACCGGGTTTCCCCGCTGAGAAATTCCTGGAGGGTGCCGTCCGGCGCCTTTGAATCCAGGATAAAGGGATTTTTCCCGTCCTTGATCAGTTCCGGGTTATACCGGTAAAGGGGCCAGTAACCGGAATCAACGGCCAGTTTTCCTTCAAGCTGGGATTTGCCCATGCCTTTCCGGATGCCCTGGTTGATACAGGGGGCATAGCAGATGACAAGGGAGGGTCCGGGATATTTTTCCGCTTCAAGAAGAGCCTTTAAGGTCTGGTTTTTGCTGGCGCCCATGGAAATGGAGGCCACATAGACATAGCCGTAACTCATGATCATCCGGCCCAGGTCTTTTTTGCCGATCTTCTTGCCCGAGGCGGCGTATTTTGCAATGGCACCCGTGGGGGTAGCCTTGGAGGACTGGCCCCCGGTATTGGAATAGACTTCCGTATCCATAACCAGGATATTGATATCCTCTCCCGAAGCCAGGACATGGTCCAGGCCGCCGAATCCGATATCATAGGCCCAGCCGTCACCGCCGAAGATCCAGTGGGATTTTTTCACAAACAGGTCTTTTTCAGCATAAATTTCTTTCAAAAGGCTGTTGGATTGATCCTTTAACAGGTTTTTCAAGGCAAGGGCATATTTCCGGGATTCTTCAGTATCGTCTTTCCCGGTCAACCATCCTTTTAAGGCCTCTTTTACAGCAGCGGTGGTTTTGGTTTCAAGGGCTTTTTGAACCTTCCCGGCCAGGGTATTTCTCCTGGTTTTGGTGGCCAGCATCATGCCGTAGCCGAATTCGGCCGCATCTTCAAACAGGGAAGAGGCCCAGGCCGGACCATCCCCGTCGGCATTGGTGCAATAGGGGGTGGCCGGTGCAGACCCGCCCCAGATGGAGGAGCAGCCCGTGGCATTGGCAATGGTCATGCGTTCCCCGAAAAGCTGGGTCAAGAGTTTCACATAGGGGGTTTCCCCGCACCCGGCGCAAGCGCCGGAGAATTCCAGCAGGGGCTGGAACATCTGGCTGCCTTTGACCGTATCCCGTTTCATAATTTCAGTTTTAAACGGAACGGTTTTGGAAAATTTATGGTTCTCCTCCTGGCCTTCCACCTGGCCGGCCAGGGATTTCATGACCAGGGCCGGCACTTTGGCAGGACAGATATCGGCGCAGTTGCCGCATCCCTGGCAGTCCAGGGGATTGACCTGGATTCTAAATTTATAGGCCTCCATGTCCTTGCCCTTGCCGTCCACGGTGATGAAGCTCTTGGGAGCGCCTTTCAGCTCCTTGTCGGTGGCCACAATGGGGATGATGGCGGCATGGGGGCAGACAAAGGCGCACTGGTTGCACTGGATGCAGTTTTCCGGGATCCATTCCGGAACATCAATGGCCACTCCTCGTTTTTCATACTGGGCTGTTCCCTGTTCAAAGACCCCGTCCGGTGTAAACACAGAGACCGGAAGATCGTCCCCGCCCTGGGCATTGATTTTCCGCATGACCTGATCCACAAAGGGGGTGGCTTTTTCAATGGTATTTTCCGTGCTGACGGCATCCTTCCAGGATTTGGGCACCTTGATTTCAATGAGGTTGTCCAGGGTCTTGTCAACCGCTTCAATATTCATTGAGACTATTTTATCCCCTTTTTTACCGAACAAGGCCTTGATATCGTCTTTTAGAAGGCCGATGGCTTTATCAACGGGCAGAACATTGGCGAGCTTGAAAAAGCAGGTCTGCATGATCATGTTGATTCTGCCGCCAAGACCGGCTTCTGTCGCAATTTTGACTGCATCAATATTATAGAATTTCAATTTTTTGTCACAAATGGTTTTTCTGACATGGCCGGGAATGAATTTTTCCATCTCTTTGACCGACCAGGGTGAGTTCAGAAGAAAGGTTCCCCCTTCTTTTATTCCTTTCAGAACATCGTAAATCTCAACATAATTGGATTTATGGCAGGCGATAAAATCCGAGTTGTCAATCTGGTAGGTGGATTTGATGGGCACATCCCCGAACCTTAAATGGGATACGGTGAGTCCCCCGGATTTTTTTGAATCATAGGCAAAATAGCCCTGGGCATATTTATCCGTATTGTCCCCGATAATGGCAATGGCGCTCTGGTTTGCACCCACGGTGCCGTCGGCGCCCAGTCCCCAGAATTTGGCCGCAATGGTGCCGGCCGGGGCCGGGTGGAAACCGGTTTTGACTTCCAGGGAGGTATGGGTGACATCATCGATGATGCCCACGGTAAAATGATTCTTCGGCTGAAAGGATTTCATATTGTCATAAACAGCCTTGATCATATTGGGGGTGAATTCCTTGGAGGACAGACCGTACCGGCCGCCGATGATTTTCGGAGTGATGCCGTGTTCCATGAAGGCGGTGCAGACATCCATATAAAGGGGTTCGCCCAGGGCGCCCGGCTCCTTGGTCCGGTCCAGGACCGTGATGGTGTCCACCGTGGCTGGGATGGCCCTTAAAAAACTTTCCCGGTCAAAGGGACGGTAAAGACGGACTTTCACCAGTCCAAGCCGCTCACCATCGGCATTCAGCCAGTTGATGGACTCTTCAATGGCTTCACAGCCCGAGCCCATGGCCACAATAATTTTGTCGGCCTGGGGATCTCCCACATAATCAAAGAGATTGTACGGTCGGCCAGTGAGGTCCCCGACTTTTTTCATACAGTCTTTTACAATGGCCGGAACCTTGAGATAATAGGAATTGGCCGCTTCCCTGCCCTGGAAATAAATATCCGGGTTCTGGGCCGTGCCTCTTGTGTCCGGATGTTCCGGGTTAACGGCCCGGCGCTTGAAGGCCTTGTAGGCTTCATAATTGAATAAGGAAGCCATGTCTTCATAATCGATCATCTCGATTTTCTGGATCTCATGGGAGGTCCTGAACCCGTCATAAAAATGCAGAAAGGGCACCCGGGCGTCCAGGGTTGACAGATGGGCTACCAGGGCCAGATCCTGGGCTTCCTGGACCGAGTTGGAGGCCAGGATGGCAAAACCGGTCGGCCGGGCCGCCATGACATCCTGGTGGTCCCCGAAAATGGAAAGGGCATGGGCGGAGATGGCCCTGGCTGTCACATGGAAGACACTGGGCAGAAGTTCGCCTGCAATTTTATACATATTGGGAATTTTGAGCAAAAGCCCCTGGGATGCGGTAAAGGTGGATGTCAGTGCCCCGGCGGCCAATGACCCGTGAACGGCTCCGGCGGCCCCGGCTTCGGACTGCATCTGTTTGATGACCAGGACCTGGCCGAATATATTCTTTCTGCCTTTGGAGGCCCAGGTATCGGCGATTTCACCCAGGGGGCTGGACGGTGTTATGGGATATATGGCCGCCACTTCGCTCATGGCATAGGCCACATGGGTTGCAGCCGTATTTCCGTCAATGGTCTGCATGGTTTTCTTCATTTTTTTTCCACCTCATTTATATAATATTGATTTTAATTCCCGATTTAGCTCTTCAGTCATACAATAAATGTTTTGATAAGTAAATAATTTAAAGACACTCGATCCTGTTCAATTGATCAATCATCTTAAAGCGTTGAGGAAACCATCCGGTTTCCTTCATCCAACAGATATGCTCAGTTTTTCATCCTGGCGTTGCTCCTTAATTGCCTGCGGCTTTCATTCCTGACTCAAACGCCTTGAGATTCACATCGACAAATGCCGTCTTTGTCTTTTCCCGGATCGTCTTATAAAACAGTTCCGGCGACAAGGGAACGGCCTTGCTTTGAACCAGCGCGCCCAGCATAACCATGTTCAATGAAAGTACAGAACCGGCCTTGACTGCCAGAGAGGTGGCATCAAACGCGATCAGTTTTTTTACCCTGCCTGATAATAATTTCACGGCTGCTTTCACATCCGGGTATTGGGCTTTGCCCAATGCAACCGTATAGGGAGGCACCTGGGAGATATTCGTTATCACCACTGAATCGGCCCTGCATTTTTTTGCCGCCCGGATGGTCTCGGAGGGTTCGAACCCGATCAGGACGTCTGTATCGCCGTCAGCAACACAGTAGCTGTGGCCTTGCCCCAGCAAGACCATGGATTCGACCACCCCACCCCGCTGGGCCATACCGTGGAACTCGGACATCCTCACGGGGACATCCGCCGACAAGGCTGCTTCCCCAATCATGCGGGCGGCCAGGATATTCCCCTGACCGCCCACTGCCACGATCATCAGTTTTACGGTATTCATGATTCCCTCCTATTTTCCGGTGTTACAGGCAAAATGGCATTTTCAGGACAAAATTGGACACAGAAGGCGCATCCCTCACATCGGTTGGTATCAATAAAAACCCTGTCGTTTTCCAGATAAAAGGCCGGGCAGGCGACCTTATTCACACAGTCACGATGGTTTCGACATTTTTCGGGTTTTATCTGAAAGGGCCGATTTTTTTTGTAACCGGGAAAAGACCGTTCATTCAGCGGGCAGGGCGCCCGGGCAATAAGCACGGAAACCCCTTTATAATCAGCCAGCTCTTTAATAGCACCCATCATTTTTCGGTGCTTCAAAGGGTTTACCGTTAATACCTTTTCGACTCCAAGCCCCTTAACCGCCGCCTCAATGGATATCCGGGTATTCGGCAGGCCCAGATGCTCTATATCGGCTCCGGGATGGGGCTGATGTCCGGTCATGGCTGTGGTGCCGTTGTCAAGAATCACCACCATAAACTCATGGTTGTTGAAAACCGCACTGGCCAGGGGTGACAGTCCACTGTGAAAAAAAGTGGAGTCGCCTATAAATGCCACCACCTTGCGTCCGGTAGCCCGGGCAAACCCACCCGCCGTTCCGATACCCGCACCCATGGCAATAAGAAAATCACCCATGTTCAGCGGCGGTAAAAGGCCCAGGGTATAACATCCGATATCTGTGGGATAGATGGCGTCATCGCCAAAAACTTCGCGTACCGCCACATAGGTAGCCCTGTGGGGGCAGCCGGCACACAGGTTGGGTGAGCGGGGAGGGGCCTCTGGAAGATCATCAACCCTGATGGGATGGGACTGTTTAAAAGAAAGGTTGAAATATTCGGCCATAACCTTCTTCACCAGGGCTGGATCAAACTCATACAGCAGGGAAAAAAGACCCTTGCCCTTGCCTTTGATAGACAGGGTGAGGCCGGCTTTCTGGGCGCAGTTGCCCACTGCCTCTTCAAGAACAGGCTCCCCTTCTTCAACCACCAGAACCCTTTCGCAGCCCTCCAGGAATTTCAGAACCATTTTTTTCGGGAAGGGATGGGAAAAACCGATACGAAGAACTTTGAAACGGTCCTCACCGCCAAACTCCTTAACGGCATCGCTGACATAGCCGTAACTTACACCGCTGCAGACAATACCCCGCCTGCCGCTGCCTTCAATCCGGTTCCAGGAAATATTGTCGGCAATGTCCCGGGCCTTTTCGATTTTTTCAAGCAGCTTTGGATGAAGATTTCGCGAAACAGAGGGGATGCAAACATAATTGAAAGGGTCTTTTTTAAAAACTCCGGTTGTTTTTCTTTTGATCAGCGGGCCCAAGGTCACAACACCGCTACTGTGATTGATCCTGGTGGTGGTTCGCAAAAGAACGGGGAGCTTTAGATCTTCCGACAAATCAAAGGCATATCGTGTTATTGCCTTGGCTTCGGCCACTGTGGAAGGCTCCAGCATGGGCAGGCCGCTGAGTTTTCCGTAATATCGGGAGTCCTGCTCATTTTGACTGGAAAACATGAACGGATCATCGGCAACAACCAGTACCAGGGAACCGACAATCCCCGTATAGGCCAATGTCATCAACGCATCGGAGGCTACATTCAGGCCCACATGTTTCATGGTGACCATGGTTCTGAGTCCGCACATGGCGGCACCGGCCGCAACTTCCAGGGCCACCTTCTCGTTGGCGCCGTACTCGAAGTACAAGTCGCTTTCCCGGGATATCTGAAAAAAATTTAAGGCAATCTCGGAAGAAGGCGTACCGGGATAAGCCGTTGTAAAGGCTACTCCTGCCTCAAGTGCGCCCCTTGCTATGGCCTCGTTACCCAACAAGAGCATTTGTTCATCAACGCTGTCTTTTAAAAGAAAATGCATGTATCAACTCCTTTTAGGGTTCAATTCTGATGGAAGGATATAGCCCCATGTCTTTTCCCGTTTGATAGGGCTGAATTATATTAAATGAGATGTTCCGGCCATCCTGGGAATGGCCTCGGTTTTCACCTTTATGAAACCGCGCTCCGTTTGCCAGAAGAATATTGTTAATTCTTTTTTTAAAAGCCTCAATAAAAATAGACCCTTTGCCTGAAAAAGTCATACCCCCTATTCTTAAACTATCCCTTACTTCTGCCAGATCATCCAGAGAAATGGTATTTGTTGCCATATCTTTTTCAGAGCTGATAAATCCCCAAACCAGGTGTTTGCCGGGTATTTTAATCGAATCCTGGGGATCGATGATGGTGTGAGGCATCACAATACAACCGTCACCGATTTCGATTACGGCATCAGGTTTCCCGTTTAAAAAAGAATTAAAGCCCACAAATGTCTCTCGCCCCATTCGGGCGTGGATAATTTTCCCACCGTGGGCTGTGATATTTAATCCTCCAAGGACGGAATTGATAATATAGGTATTTTCCTGGGCATTGGATCCATCTCCCATTTGGGCATTTTCAAGAAAGGCTCGCTGAGATACCAGAACATTTTCACCAATGCCGGTTTTCCCCTTGACCACGGCATACCGGTTGACGGCAGACGTTGGTGTGGAGACGATGGGCTCTATGTTCATGACATCAAACAATTTTTCATAATCCTTTTCCCGCTCTTTGACAAAATCATATATACGCCCCCGGGGTTGATGGGATGAATTCACACCCACAAAATTATCCAAAATTGATTTTTCAAATTGATACTTGAATTCAAAATTCGGGTTTCGAATCCATATGGTTCCCGGATCAATTTTTCTATGGAAGAGTTCACCTGCCTGAACATAGGAAAATTCTCCCACAATACAAGAATGAAGATTCATTAGATCAATAGTGGCAAAGGGGCCTAAAAAACAGCCTTCCAAGGTGGACCCATGAATATTGGCATAATGGGCTGAAATGGTGTTTCGAATACTGAATTCTTCCGGATTTTCAAGATTATGGGAATTGCTGTGGACCAGCGTTTTATAAAGCAGGCTGTCCTTGATGGTAATCATCTCGTCTTCAACCAGGGGAATGTTCTTGGCACATCGGATATTATCCCCCATTCTTTTCAACTCATCCCCCCTGATATCGCTTTTATATATGGTAGATCGGCTCACCAGGCACTTGCCCAGAAAATAGCTGCCCGCAAGATTAGAATGCCTGAACTGAAAAAAAATGGGGTGCTGGGAGGTAATTCCGTAAAAGGCATAGAATTTCAGCATCTTTTCATAGTCAAGGGTATTATTAACAAAAGGTTCCGTATCAAAATCGAATTCGCTTAAATTGACATTAACACGGCTGATAATTCTATCATTAAGCAAAGTCAATTGGTCCATGATTCTGTCTCCTTATTGGGAAATTTAATGTTCAAACTATTCCCGAGGTTTGCCCAATACGCTTGCAAACATTTCGTCATTCCACAGCATGGAGTCGGCCACATTCTGACGGAATTTGATAAAATCAATGGTATCCCGGCCGGTAATTTTCTTCGTGTTGAAGGCGCCGAATCCAAGGAAGGCCTCGCCGGACATATTGGCGGCCAGCCAATGTCTGTGATCGTTTTTCATGGTATCCCAGAAGAATTTCTTTTTCTGGCGGATGCCGTCAATGGATTTGATCAGGCAGCCCGGAAAAAGGTTGGCAAATTTCCAGATGATGGTGTTGACTTCTTTGTCCAGAAGTTCAAAATCGGCATTGGGCTGGTGGAGTTTCACAAAGTCACGGCCCTCTTTCAAAGCATCGCCGACTTTGTATTCGCCGTAGACAATCTCACCGTCTTCAATATATTTATCGGTGATGATGGTGGGGTTCCGCATCCATTTGCCGTCCACTTTAAGAACAGGTACAACCTTGGAGATCATGCCCAGGGCTTTCATTTTATAAGCCGTCCATGTTTCACAGGATACACAGTTGTACATGGCGTTTTCAGCAGAAAGGAACCAGGGCAGAAAATCGGAAGATCCGCCGGCAGGGGCAGAGCCGTGTTTGGGGCCGGCCTGGCCGAAAACGGCAAGGTCGGAAGATACGGCAAGGTCACAGGCAAGGCCGATTTCCTGGCCGCCGGCCACCCTCATACCGTTTACGCGGCAGATAACGGGTTTCTTGCAGGCAAGGATTGAATCCACCATATGGTTAAACAGTTCCATATACTGTCCGTATTCATCGCATCTTTTTGAATAGAACTCGGAATATTCCTTGGTGTTGCCGCCGGTGCAGAAGGCATAGGGGCCGGTACCCGTAAAAACGACGGCGACAACCGTTCTATCCAGGGAAGCATTTTCAAACCCGGCAATGACTCCCTTTACCATATCCGAGGTATAGGAGTTGAACTGTTTAGGATTGTTCAGGGTGATCCATGAAACAAATAATTTATCCACAACATTCCCATTAGGATCCATCAATGGCTTTTTCTCATACATCACGCAGGGTGCTTCCGTTCCCCAATGCGGGTTTCTGTGCAGGCTGTGGTCCTTGGGTTCATTTTCTCTCGGCATCCAACTCAGACTCATCTTATTTCTCCTTTTTTTTAAGCAGGAAAATTCTGTCCCGGTTTTTCACCCATTTTTTCTTTTACTTTTGCCAGGCCCGGCCTCGCATAGTGCATATGGCCTTCCTTAAGGGTCCTACCGTTAATAATGGCCTCGCTTCTCAATTTTGTGCCCACGGTTTTTTCAAGCATCTTGCCCAGCCACAGGATCCGGTCCACATCATATCCGTGTTCTATGCCCATTTCATCAATCTGTACCAGGGTGTCTTCAAGACAGACCAGCCCCACATACCGGGGGTCGTCATAATAATAATCCCCTGTGCCTTTAATGGGTCGATCATCCAGGAAATTTGCAGGCTGACCTCCCAGACCTCCCAGGGTAGCTTCATAATGGGTGATCCCGGCCTGGAGGGCGGCCAAGACGGAAGCAGAAGCCAC
>CAZAHK010000037.1:8534-25967 GCA_964484555.1 uncultured Desulfobacula sp. | reverse complement strand
GACTATTATTAAAATACCTCTTCCCTGAAAAATTTTCAGCGTAAAAAACCGCGGTCCTAAAAAAAATATTTGACAAAAGTATATATTAGCTATACTCTATGCCCATGAAAAAAGAATTGCTTGCCATCCATGGCAAATTTCAATCCATTATGCGATTGACAAGGGAGCTGGACAAAGCACCCAGGCCTTTCGGCACGGACGAACCGCTGTCCCATTCCGAAATCCATCTCATTGAGATCATCGGGGACAACCGGGATTTGAGCGTCACCGACATCGGCCGGCACCTTGGAATCACCAAGGGCGCTGTCTCGCAAAATTTAAAACGGCTTGAAAACAAGGGCTTGTCCACAAAGGAAACCGATCCGAAAAACCTGTCCCGGAGCCTTGTCACCCTGACATCCAAAGGCTATACCGCCTACTATGCCCATAAGCACTGGCATGAAACCATGGACGGCGGTTTTGCCAAATACCTGGAGGATATGGACGAAACTGAGATCCAGGTCATTGCCCGGTTCATGGAAAAGGTGGAGGATTTCCTGAAACGCAGAATCGATTCTAAAATTTGATTTTTTTTAATTTAAGCGTATATATCATAAACACAAGAGGAGACACAGCATCATGTACAACAAGGAATACCGGGGCGACGTATGCAGCCACACCCATTCATATATTCTGGACAATATGTTCAGACGGCTTCTCCAGAACCCGGTCAAAATCGTGGGCGAATACCTGAAGGAAGGGGACCTGGCCATTGATCTGGGCTGCGGACCGGGATATTTTTCCATTGATATGGCAAAGCTGGTGGGCGGGTCCGGCAAGGTCTTTGCCGTGGACCTTCAAAAGGAAATGCTTGAGAAAGCACGGAAAAAGGCAAAGGGCCGGAATCTTGAAGGCCGTATGGTTTTTCACCATTGCCCCCAGGACAGAATCGGTCTTTCAGCAGACGTCAAGGCGGATTTTATCCTGGCCTTCTATATGGTCCACGAGACCCCGGACCCTGAAAAATTTCTTTCCGAGGTCAGAAGCCTGCTGAAGCCGCAAGGGAAATTCCTTCTGGTGGAACCCACATTCCATGTGAGTAAAAAGCAGTTCCAGGAGATGGCCTGTAATGTTGAACGGATCGGGTTTAAATCCCTGGGCAGCCCTTCCAAAAAAGGGGGCCGCAGCCTGTTGCTGACGGCCGCCTGAAGCCTGAAGATTAGCCCCGTATCACCCTTTGGCGGCAGGTTTATCCTGATTTGGCTGTTTTTCCTGGGCTTCCGGCTTCGGCGCCTTTTCGACAACCACTTCAATCCTCGGGGGAAAAATATTGACAATATCAATCCGGTCATTGGGAAGTGTGAGATTGGCCTTGGTGATGGTATGAAATGATTTCCCCCGCTTTGCAGACCCCAGATCCAGGGATGACATCATATTATCCTTGCTCAAGAGACTGACATCTTTTCTCAATCCCCTGCAGGTCACGGAGATATCGGCCGGGGCCGGGGAAGACACCACAAGGCCCTCCGGCACATTTCGATAGCCCAGGGGCAGGTCGATTCTCTTTTCAAAATTCTGCTGGCCTGCAAAGGCCAGCCACAGGACAAATACCAGACCGAAAACAGCCGCTTTGATTTTATACCGCCTGGTAAACCAGGAAAAGATGACCTGCCGCATATTTCTCTCGGGTTCTTTTTCGGCAAACACCTGGGTTTCAAGGAGAAAAGACAGTTCCTGTTCATCTTTTACCTTTTTGACCTGGTTATCAAAGGCAAAGGACACCTCCCCCCTTTCTTCGGAAATCACCAGGATCCATGCATTGCATTGCTCGGCAAGACCCAGGGCCGCCCTGTGCCGGGTTCCCCACTCCTGGGGCAGGTCCTCCCGGGTGGATAGGGGAAGATAGCAGGACACCTTTATGATTTTATTGTTGGCAATCAGGATCGCACCGTCATGCAAAGGAGATTCCTTATAAAAAATGGAATTCAGGATCTCAGGCTGGGGATCACATTCCATGGGAATGCCCCGGGTGACAAGGCCGGAAACAGGATCGGTTTTTTCAAAAATAACAACTGCGCCGATTCTTTTTTTGGCTGCATCAAAGGCCCAGCTCGAAAATCCGGGAACCCAGGCGTTCAATAATTTATCATGTTTCATGCCAATGCTTTTTAAAGGGTTGAAGCGCTCCAGCATCTGCCGGATTTCCTTTTGAAAGAGAATGATGAGAAGAATGACAAACACCTGCCAGAGGATCTGAAACACCCAGGTGGTCAGAAAAAGGCCCCAGGATTTGGCCAGGACAAACACCCCGCTGAGCACGATAATACCGATGAGGGCTTTGAATGCCTTGGTTCCCCAGAACCAGATAAACAATTGATAGGAAACAATGGAAATTAAGAGGATATCCAGAATATCCGGAAATCCGATATTGGATAATATGGCCAAAAGATTCATTGAATATGGGTCTCCAGTTTGATGTGGCCATACTATGACATAATTTTAAAAAATTGAAAATAATTCTTCTAACGGGCCCCGCACAAAAAAATCAAGGGAGCCGGCCTTTTCAGACAGACTCCCTTGTGTTTTATTTGCCGGCCTCCTTCCTTGGGAAGGCAGGACCCTGAGTCGGCATTATGCCGCATTGATCTGTATCAATCTCGGCTTGGCCGCTTCAGACTTGGGAAGATGAAGTTTTAAAACCCCGTCTTTGAGTTCGGCATAGACTTTTTCCACATTAATGGTCTGGGGAACTGAAAAATTTCTCCGGTATTCAACATCTCCAAATTCCTCCCACCTTGCCGCACCCCTGGGTTGCAGTTTTCTGATGCCTGACAGAGAAAGGGTGCCGTTATCAATATTGACCTTCACATCTTCCTTTAAAACCCCCGGCATATCTGCATAAAGAAGAATTTCTTCTTCGCTTTCATAGATATCCACAGGCGGCAGAACAGTCTCAAGCGTTCTGGTTTTCTCAATATTTTTTTCACCGGCTTTCACCATATCGGTTTTATGATTCATTGCACACCTCCTTTTGTTATTCAATCTGATTATAATCCCTTAAGCAATCTGGATCTGTTTGGGTTTTGCAGCCTCGGATTTGGGAAGCGTCAGGCTGAGAATACCGTTTTCCAGCGTGGCCTTCACTTTTTCCGAATCCACATCCGCTGGAAGGGTAAAGCTTCTGGTAAAGGACGTGATATCTCTTTCGGTTCTGTGAATGGAGTATTTTTCCGGGGTTGCGGATTTCTTTGTTCCGCTGATTTCAAGATAATTCCCCTGGATTTTGACATTCAGATCCTCTTTCCCGATCCCCGGCAGCTCGGCCCTTATTTCAAAGAGATCTCCATCCTCATAAAGATTGGTTTTCGGGAACCTGTCTTCCACCGACCCTCTCAACCCCGGTGTGTATGCCCAGTCGGCAGCACTGTATAAACTGTCCAATCTGTTCCTGAAAAAATCCATGGCGTTAAACAATCTGTTGATGTCACTTAATCTTGTAAGCATATCGATTCCTCCTTTCTCTAGGGTTTCTCCGCCTGATTGACCTTCAGGCGCTCTCTATTTCCTGGACAGAATTTAGGTATAAAATGGTTCGTGTCAATATTTATTCCATTATTTTTTAAAAAATAATTTTTTAGTAATACGACACAAATTATGGGTATGTTTATCAGGAGGTTATTCAGCCCAAGGGTCCGGCTCTGAGCGACTACATGGCTTCCCTTCCCAGGTTGATGCCGATGGATTCGGCGCAGCGGATCAGTTGAGAATCCAGGGGTATGGTTCTGACCCTCCCGGCCAGGTCCTTGAGATTCACCAGAACGATATCCGGGGTTTTGAGAGCCGCCATGGTTCCGAATTTTCCTTGTGCCGCCGCATCAACGGCAAAACTGCCGAGACGAGTGCCCAGCACCCGGTCAAAGGAATTGGGTGATCCCCCCCGCTGGATATGGCCCAGAACCGTGGTCCGCACTTCAAGGTCAATCTGCTTTTCGATCTGCCTGGCCAGATGGAATCCGATTCCTCCCAGCTTTTCAACGCCCTGGAGCCTGCCCCGGGCTTCCTCGGCCTTGACCGTGGTCCCGCCCTTTTCCTTTGCCCCTTCCGCGATCATGATGATGCTGAAAGGGCTGCCGCCTTTTTTGCGAAGCATGATTTTCCGGATCACATTTTGAATATCATACTCGATTTCAGGAATCAGGATGATATGGGCGCCCCCGGCAATCCCGGCCTCAAGGGCAATCCATCCGGCATTCCGGCCCATGACTTCCAGGATCATGACCCGGTCATGGCTGCGGCCCGTGGTCTGGAGCCTGTCCAGGGCGTCACAGGCCACCTGGACGGCGGTCTGGAATCCAAAGGTATAATCCGTTCTTTCAAGGTCATTATCAATGGTCTTGGGGATACCGATGACGGGAACCCCTTTTTTAAAAAATTGATACCCGATTTCAAGGGTTCCCTCCCCTCCGACCACAAAAAGACAATCCAGATTCAGATTTTTAAAGGTTTCAACGGCCTTACCGGAATAATCCGTGGTTTTGATGGCGCCGTCTTCCATGCGCTCCCGGTATTGAAAGGGGTTGCCCTTGTTGGTGGTCCCCAGAATCGTACCGCCCAGGGTCAGGATATCTTTGGTGGATTTGACGGTCAGTTCCTGGGTCTGACCGGAAATAAGCCCTTCAAACCCGCCTTCGATACCGATTACCCTGGCCCCGTACTGGATGGCGGCGGCCCGGGTAACGGCCCGGATGACGGCATTCAGGCCTGAACAATCCCCGCCCCCGGTTAAAATGCCGACTCTTTTGATGGTCATCACTGCTCCTCTGTAAAAAACCAGGTTGAATCCGGCTTGAAATGATCTGTACGTCATGCCGTTCCCATTATGTTTAAAATAAAAAACCGGTTTTGTATAGTAGAAAACTTATCCTCCCATTCTATCATTCCGGCCCATCCTGTGATATTGAATAAAAAAATGGGAAAAGGGTCCAGGACCCTAAAATTTAAAGATAGGTTTGAATATGATATTCGGCTGGACCGGACGCATCCTTCATATTGATCTGACAACCCAAACCATTGAGGTGGAGAACCCGGACCTTGACACCTATACCCGCTATATCGGCGGCAAAGGCATGGGCGGCAGATATCTGAGGCCCTTGGCCCAACTGCCCTGGGATCACCCGGACATGGTGGTTTCCATCTTCTCGGGCCCCCTTTGCGGAACCATCTCCCCCACGTCCGGACGGGCCCATCTGGTTTCAAAATCACCCCTCACCGGCCTGGTGGGAGATTCCTCCGTGGGCGGTAAATTCGCCACCCGGCTGAAACAGGCCGGATGGGACGGGATGGTCATCCAAGGCCGATGCTCCCATCCCGTGGGCATTGAAATCATGGACTCCCGTATTGAATTCCGTGATGCAACAGGTTTATGGGGAATGGACACCGACGCGTTTCACCGACGCCTCTCTCCGGGCCGTGCCTCCCTGGCCGCCATGGGGCCTGCGGCGGAAAACGGGGTGAAATATGGGTCCATGGTTGTTGACCGGCATTTTGTGGCCGGGCGAAGCGGCCTTGGGACCTGCCTTGCGAACAAAAATATCAAATATCTTCAGGTGGACGGCACCGGCCGCTGCACCGTCAAAACCCCTGAAAAACTAAAACAGGCCAGGGAAAATATTTTAAGACTCACGGCCGCTTCCCCCGTCCTCATGGGCCGGTTCGGATTCACCTGCCTGGGGACCGGGGCCGTCTTTGACCTCATGGACAACCGGAGAATGATGCCCACGGACAATTTCCGCCGGACCCGGTTTGAGCCTGCATCCCAATTGAATGCGGCCGGTTATGCAAAACAATACGCCCCGAAAAAACACGGCTGCCTGGGTTGCCACATCCTCTGCAAAAAAATCGGGCAATGGAACGGCCGGGCCGTGACCCTGCCGGAATTTGAGACCATGTCCCATTTTACGGCCCTCATCGGGTGCATGGACACGGACCTGGTCATCCAGGCCAATGAACTCTGCAACCATTACGGCATGGACACGATTTCTGCCGCCTCCGCTCTGGCCTGCCGGCGGGAAATCCTGGGAACGGATTATACCTCGGAAACGGTTCTCTCCCTGTTGGAGGATATTGCCCTGCAAAGAGGAGAAGGAAAAGACCTGGGACTGGGGGCCGCCGCCTATGCCCGGAAAATGGGCAGACCCGAAACCGCCATGGCGGTCAAGGGCATGGAACTTCCGGCCTATGATCCCCGGGGAGCCTATGGCATGGCCCTGGGCTACGCCCTTTCCACCCGGGGCGGCTGCCATTTGAGAGCCTATCCCATCAGCCATGAAATCTTCAGGAAACCCGTGGCCACGGACCGGTTCAGCTTCAGCGGCAAGGCCCGCATCATAAAGATTGCAGAAGATTTAAATACCATGGTGGACTGTCTTACGGCCTGTAAATTCACTTTTTTTGCCGCCGGTCTGGAAGAATATGCCCAGGCCTTTGAGGCAGTCACCGGCATTGAAACCTCGGCCCAGGATCTTCTGAAAAAAGGAGAGGCCATCTATTATAATGAGCGGATCATCAATGCCCTGAACGGGTTTGATGCAAGTGACGATGATCTTCCGGCCCGGTTTTTCACGGAGCCCGGATCAGGCGGGCATAAGATCCTGATCCCCCCCATCCGCCGCGAGGATTTCCTTTCTGCCAGGAATAAATATTACACCATCCGGGGCCTGGATAGCAATGGCCTGCCCCTGGAAGAAAAGGCAAAGGCCCTGGGACTGATATGGAAAAAACCCTGAAAAAATTTGCCGGCAAACTCATCAAAGCAAACCTGGGAAGCCGGTCCGGCCCCTGCCGCCCCCTCATGGGCGGGCTGGACGACCGCATTGTCTGGAACCGGAAAGCCGATGAAATAAAGATTCTTGAACCGGTATTCCAGGGGCTCCATATCAATTCCCTGGCCTTTTTAAGACCCAGGGAACCCTATCGAAGCCTGATTTCCTTTTTAGCGGAAAAAGCCTTGAAAACAGACGGCGCCATCTCCCCCAAAGATTGTGAAACAAGGACCTTTCTCCACGATCTGCCGGTCATTGATGAACTGAGCCGGGACAAGATCATCGGGATTCTGAAAAACCGGAAAACCGTGATTGTGGCCTCAAAAACAAAGGGCCCGGAAGATAAGGGCCCCGCCGTCATCGCCCAGGGCACGGTGAGCCCGGAACAGGGCTTTGTCACCATCAGTTCCGTCTGTTTTGCCTGCTTTGTCAAATTTTTCACGGACTATCTGGAAGCCCTTCAAAAAGGGACGGCCACGGACGAGGAACATGCCCTTTGGGATACGGTTGCATCCTATATTAAGCCTGTCCAAAAAAAAATGCCCCGTCTTATGAAAGGACCCCTTCAAACCGAAGAAGCGGTTTATTCAGCAGTGGCTGAGGCAGGATTGAAGACCGTTGAATACGGGCTGGTGGATTCCTATTTCGGCAATGTTTCCTATTTATGGAACCATACCCTTTATATCAGCCAGACCGGCAGTTCCCTGGATGAACTGTCCGGATGCATTGACCCGGTTCCCCTGGACGGCTCCACCAGCGCCGGGATCACTGCTTCCAGCGAATTGTCCGCCCATATGGAGACCATCCTGAAAACAGATTGCCAGGCCATTCTCCACGGCCATCCGAAATTTTCCGTGATTTTATCCATGGATTGTGATCCCGTTGAAAAAAAGGCCTGCCGTTTTTCAAACCAATGCCATATCAAATGCCCGAAAAAAAGATGGGTGTGCGGTGTTCCCATTGTTCCGGGAGAGGTGGGGACAGGCCCCTTGGGTCTTTGCCACACCCTGCCCCGGGCCCTTGAGAGCCATAACAGCGCCATTGTTTACGGCCACGGGCTGTTCACCATGGGGAAAAATGATTTTTCCGAAGCCTTTGCCAATCTTCTGAAGGTGGAAAACGCCTGCAAACGCCTTTATTTTGAAAAAATCGGCGAGCTTAGAAAACGTCTTTAATACATGGCTTCAATCAGATCGCTGTAAGCTTCATGGACTTTTTTCCGCTTGATTTTCATGGTGGGCGTGACCTCACCGTCCTCTTCGTAGAGCCGTTTAGGGATGAGGGTGAATTTTCTGATGTTCTCCACCCGGGAAAGGCTTTCATTGACCTTTTTGACTTCGCCGCCGATGAGGGCTATGATCTGTTCGTCCCCTGTCAGATCCTTATAGGTGGAGAACTGGATTTTATGGTCCTGGGCGAATTTCACCACATTGTCTTCATCGATCATGATGAGGCAGGTCAGGTATTTCCGGCGGTCCCCGATGACGACGGCATCATTGATATAGATGCTGGCCTTGAGTTTGTTTTCAATATACTGGGGCGTGATATTCTTTCCCCCGGCCGTGACGATGATATCTTTTTTGCGGTCCGTTATTTTTAAAAATCCGTCCACATCCATCTCGCCCACGTCCCCGGTGCAGAGCCAGCCTTCGCTCATACCGGCGGCAGTGGCGGCCTCGCTCTTATAATACCCCTTGAACACGCCCGGAGACTGGATCAGGATTTCCCCGTCCTCGGCTATTTTAACCTTGACCCCAGCCAGGGCTCTGCCCACGGTGCCGGGCCTGGCACCGTTTTCCGGAGAAAGGGTGGTGACCCCTGTGCCCTCGGTCTGACCGTATCCTTCGATCAGGTTCATGCCGATGGACTGAAAGAAATGCAGGACCTCTTTGGATATGGGGGCTGCCCCGGAAATGGCCACCCGGATATTTTCAAACCCGAGCCTTTCCTTGAGTTTCCTGAATACCAGAAACCAGGCCAGAAAATAGGCTGCGTTCTGAAAGAGGCCCACCGGCTTTTCCTGCATGATCAGATGGGCCCGGTTTTTGCCGGCCTTCATGGCCAGGCCGAAGGCAATGCGTTTGATCCATGTGGCATCGGCCATTTTGATCATGATGCTGGAATAATATTTTTCCCAGATCCTGGGCACGGCATACCCGATGGTGGGCGACACTTCCTTCATGTTCTGCATAACGGTATCGGGTTTTTCCACAAAATTCACAATATAGCCGTATTTGATATGGATAAAGACCGTAAAGAGCCGCTCAAAAATATGACAGAGGGGCAGAAAGGACAGGACATTGTCCTGTTTTTGAATCTTAACGGTTCCTTCCACGGCTCCGGCCATCCAGGTCACATTTTTATGGGTGAGCATGGCCCCCTTGGGCGGGCCTGTGGTTCCTGAGGTATAGATCAGCACCGCCAGGTCATCCGGGGTGACTTTCTGTTTTCTCTCGTCAAAGGCAGAGGGGTGTTCCTGCTCTGCGGCCGCTCCTTTTTCGAGTAATTCGTCAAAGGTCATGACCATGGGATCTTTAAAGGACCGAAGTCCCTTGGGATCAAACACAATGACCTTTTTCAGCAAAGGGGCCCTATCTTTGAACATGAGCCATTTATCGAGCTGTTCTTCGTTTTCCACAAACAGGAACCGGGCATCGCAGTGGTTAATCACATATTCCACCTGGGGCCAGGCATTGGTGGCATAGACCCCGACGGACACCCCGCCCACGCATTGGATCCCCAGATCGGCCATGACCCATTCGACACAATTGTCCCCGATGATGCAGGCGCATTCCCCCTTTTCGAACCCGAAGGACAACAGGGCGCAGCCTGCTTTTTTGGCCCTGTCATGGTATTCGGCCCAGGTGATGTCATGCCAGATGCCCAGGGCCTTTGTGCGCAGGGCCACCTTTGAATAATTTTCAGCCACTGTTCTTTCGAACACCTCGGGGACGGTTTCATATGCCCCGGATTTTTCTATCGCCATGCCTTTTTCCGTTTCCATCTCTGATAGCCTTTGGCTGATGTTTCCGATTTAATGCCCAGATAAAACTCTTTCACATCTTTATCTTCCCTGAGGTCTTCCGACCTGCCCTTCATGACGAACCGGCCGTTTTCCAGGATAAGGCCCGTGGAAGATATGGAAAGGGCCATATTGGCGTTCTGTTCCACCAGAAGAATGGTGGTCCCGGTTCTATTAATCTCTTTGATGATCGCGAAGATCTCCTTGACCAGGATGGGGGAAAGCCCTAGGGAGGGCTCATCCAGGATCAGAAGCCGGGGTTTGAGCATCAGTGCCCGGCCGATGGCCAGCATCTGCTGCTCCCCGCCGGAAAGGGTCCCGGCCCACTGGTTCCCCCTTGCCTTAAGAACCGGAAAATACTGAAATACTCTTTCAATATCCTCTTTTATCCCGGACCGGTCTTTCCGGGTATAGGCCCCCATGAGCAGGTGTTCATGGACGGTCAGTTCCTTGAAGATCTCCCGGCCTTCGGGCACATAGGCAATGCCTTTTCGTACAATGGCATCCGTATCCTGGTGCTGGATGGGAACCCCGTCAAATTCAATGCTTCCCTTGTCCGGCTGATCCTCGATCAAGCCCATGACGGTTTTCAGGATGGTGGATTTCCCGGCCCCGTTATTGCCCAGGATGGCGGTGATGGACCCTTCCTCAACACTGAAGGAGGCTCCCCGGATGGCATAGACCAGGTCATAATAGGTCTCTATATTTTTGACGTCAAGCAGTCCCGGCATCGTTAGTCCCCCTCCCCGATATAGGCTTTCAGGACCTGTTCATTGGCCTGGACCTCTTCCGGGGAGCCGATGGTGATGAGCTTTCCGAAATTGATGGCCATTACCCGGTCTGAAATATCCATAACCATTTTCATGTCATGCTCGATGAGGAGGATGGAAATGCCCAGCTCATCCTGGATATCCTTGATCCAGAAAATCATATCCTGTTTTTCTTCGGAATTCATCCCGGCGCAGGGTTCATCCAGGAGCAGGAGATCCGGTTCCAGGGCCAGGGCCCGGCCCAGCTCAATGAGTTTCTGGGTCCCGTAGGGAAGGGCGACCACAAAGGTATCCCTCACGTTCTGGAGTTCGAGGAAATCAATAATATGCTCCACCCGCTCCCGGTGAAGGATTTCCTCCCTGCCGGCGGAGGAGGCTTTCCCCCACATGAACATGCCCTTGAAAAGCCCTGTATTCATATGGATATGACGGCCCAGCATGATATTTTCCATGGTGTTCATATGGGAAAACAGCTCAATGTTCTGGAAAGTCCGGGCAATGCCCATCCGGGCGACGGCATCGGGTTTTTTGCCGGGGATGGAGCAGCCCTTGAACAGAATGTCGCCCCGGTCCGGTTGATACAGCCCTGATATGCAGTTGAAAAGGGTGGTCTTTCCCGCACCATTGGGGCCGATGACGGAAAAGATCTCACCCTTGTTCATGGTAAAACCGATATCTTCCAATGCCCTGATGCCGCCAAAGGAAATAGACAGGTCATCCACCCGGAAAAAAGCAGGATCCATATTATTTAATATCCATCCATTCCGTCAGTTTTTTTGCTTTCCCCTCGGCCAGGCATTGGACTAAAAAGGTCTGGGAGGTTCCCTGGCGGGAATACATATCATTCTTGTCAAAGGGTTTGAAATTGACCTCTGCGCCAAGTCCCTTGAATCCTTTTATCTTTTCCATTTCCGTGATAAATTTTTCCTGGGTCAGATCCGGGCCCACTTTTTTCAATGCTTCAATCATGGGTTCCACAAACAATATGCCGGCATAATAAAAGACTCCCCATCGTTCTTCCTTGGCTGCATATTTATCAAACACCTCTTTTTTATATTTTACGATGGCAGGATAATCAGAGTCGGGCAATTCACCGAAGGTCGCACAGATCACACCTTCCCAGTTTCCTTTGGTGATGGACATCATCAGCGGGAAATCGGAACAGGTACTGGTGCTCATGAACTGGGGTTCAAATTTCATGGCCTTGCTGATCCCCACCACCTTTGCCGCATGGGTAACCGTTGTCCACAAGAGCACCATGTCCGGATCAGATTGCTTGAGTTTCATGACATGGGGGTTCAGATCGGAATCCGCAGCTTCAAATGAAACCTCGGCAACGGTTTTCAGCCCATGGGCCTTCAGCTCTTCCTGGGCGCCTCTCAGGCCATTCTTTCCGTATTCATCATTCAGATAGGCCACAGCCACTTTTTTCTTGCCCATATTCTCAACCGCATACCTGACAAGGGCTTTTGCCTCACCGTCATAGAGCGGATAAACGGCGAACAGGTTCCTCTGGGGCGGATTGACCCAGTTGAGAGACCCGGCGGCAGGCCCCACCCAGGGGACATTGTTCTGGGCCAGGTAATCTTTTACAGCCATGCCCGTTGATGTTCCGACACCGCTGGCCCAGGCAAAGATGCCCGTGCCTTCCTGGAGTTCTTTGACACCGGCCACGGTCTTGGCCGGGTTATACCCGTCGTCAAACATGTGATAGACGATTTTCCGGCCATGGATCCCGCCGTTGTCGTTGATCCACTGGAAATAGGCGCCGGTCCCCCTTGCCACGGACCCCCAGGCGGCAGCCGGTCCCGTCTGGGGACCCCATTGGCCGATATGGATTTCCGTATCCGTGACCCCGACTTCGGCAGCGAACAGGTTTGGAGCAAGGCTCAATACAAAAGCCAGAGAAACACACGCTAAAAGCATTAAACTTTTTTTCATCTTTCCCTCCTTTTATTATTTTTATTTCTCACCCGCGGGCTTGCTCCGGATTATACTTTTTTCACGTAATGCCGGGCGAAAAGACCGCTGGGTTTGAAACACAATACTGCCACGATAATCACAAAAGCCACCACCGTCTTGAACTCAATGGAAATATAACCGCCGAACAGGTTCTCAATAATCCCCAGCATATAGGCCGCTACCACGGCGCCGGGCAAAGAGGTCATACCGCCCATGACCGCGGCAGCAAAGCCTTTGAGCATGGGATCCCACATCATATAGGGATGCATGATGGCGGGAGAAATCAAAAGGCCTGCCACGGATCCCACCAGGGATGAAATCCCCCAGGTCGTCATCAGAATCCGGTTGGTTCGGACCCCGACGATCCGGGCGGCCACACTGTTCTGCTGGGTGGCTTTCATGGCAAGGCCGAGTTTTGAAAATCTGAAAAACACGAACAGCACCACCATAAGCCCCAGGGCTGAGACCAGGGTCAGGATATCCAGTTTTTTCAGGAAAATATCGCCGATAAAAATGCTGTCGTAGGGGTCTATGGGAAAGGGCATGGTTTTCTGCTCTGCCCCGAATTTCCAGGAAACAAATCCCAGGATCACCATTTCAATGCCGATGGTGATCACGATCATCCCCAGTACATTGGGCTCCTTTGCCCGCCGCAGCACGGCAAATTCCAGGAAACACCCCAGAACGGCTGCAAACAGAAAGGCGAGGGAAAATGCAAGATAGACGTTCAGGTTAAAAGAGGTTAAAAGCATCATGGCAAAAAAGGACGAGATCAGGGCCATCTCCCCCTGGGCAAAATTCGGCACCTCCGAGGTCTTATAAATAATGACCATGGCAAGCCCCATGAGGGCGTAGGAACTTCCCGTTGCAATGCCGCTGACAATCATCTGGATTAAATCCGTCATGTAAATCTCCGAAACTAAAAAGGCCAGGTGCGCCAGTATTTTTTCGTCCTGATCCAGACCCCGAACAATCCCAGGGGTTCAAACAGCATGATCAGGATCATGATGGTGCCGAATACGATAAATTGAATATTGGACACCCCGGTGATGGAAAACCAGTTTTTAGATAAATGCTCCAGCCAGTCTCCGATATAAGGGATGCTCAGGATATTTCTGAGCTTCAAATCCAGCCAGCACAGCAGAGAAGCCCCGACAATGGAGCCCATCATGGAGCCGAGGCCCCCCACCACGACCATGGCAAGGAACATGATGGACATCATCAGGGTGAAAATCTCGGGTTCGATGAATTTTAACACAAAGGCATAGAGCCCCCCGCCGATCCCGGCATAAAATGCGCTCACGGCAAAGGCCAGGGTTTTATAATACAGGAGGTTCACCCCCATGGTGCCGGCGGCAATGTCGGCATCCCGGATGGCGATAAAGGCCCGCCCCACCCGTGTCCGGATAAGGTTCCGCATAAACAGCAGAAGAAAAATGGTCAGGGTGATGAGGAGGACATAAAACTCCTTGTCCGTATCAATGACCCATGGACCAATGGTGATATCCGGCGCATGAAGCCCTTCCCTGCCGCCGAAGAGTTCCATCCGGCCGATGACCTGGGTGATGGTGAGGCCGAACCCCAGGGTGGCGATGGCCAGATAGGGCCCTTCCAGCCTCAGGGAGGGCAGCCCCAGGAGAAATCCGAATCCGGCCGCAATCAGGGCTGCACAGGGCAAGGCCAGAAGAAAGGGCAGGCCCGCCTTTGCCATGAGGATGATCGTGCCATAGGCGCCGATGGCAAAAAAACCGGCATGGCCCAGGGAAATCTGGCCCGTATACCCGACCAGAAGATTCAGGCCGGTGGCGACAATAATATTAATAGCAATATAATTGGCCACATACACATAATAATTTTCCGCAAACAGGGGAAAAAGGTAAAGCGCGCCCAGAAGAACTACGAACCAGAAGACGACGGCCGGAGAGGAAAAAAGCCTGACATCCTCATAATAATCCCTTTTCATATCCATACAAAATTATCCTTTTTGCTCAATGGCCTGACAAGATGATCTTCGTCTCTTCTTATTTTTAATGCCTACCTGTTGTCAAGTAAAAAGAAAGAAGGTTTAAAAAATAAACGCTGTTCAAATGGAAATTTCCCCCGGCTTTAGAATTATTTAGACTTTCCGGCAAACAGGGGCTTGAATATTCCGCTATTATCTAGTATTTTAAGCGCCAAGCCAATGTAGCTCAGGTGGTAGAGCAGCTCACTCGTAATGAGCAGGCCTGCGGTTCGAGTCCGCACATTGGCTCCATTGATATCAAGGCTCTTGGAGTTTTATTCCAAGAGCCTTTTTTGTCCGGACAAAATTCCGATTAGGGCGCAGAAGAAAGGAATTTTCGGATGAAGTCTTCCTAGGATGGACTTCAAAATGATAGGAATTTTGTTTATCTATTGACACTGCCTTAGCCGGTATTCTATGGTTTCGCCATTGGTTTACCGAAAAAGGGAGATACACATGAAGGGATTTCGCTACAGCCTTATCATTCTGATCTGTTTAGCCGCCGTCGGCCTCATTGCATTTTTCTGCCTGCCCTTTCTGAATGATTACCAAAATACCGGCGAAATTCAGATTCAGGGTTTGAAGGACAAGGTCCTGGTCCAGCGGGATGAAAACGGCATGGCCTATGTTCATGCAAATAACACAGCGGATGCAGTCATGGCCCAGGGCTTTGTCACGGCCCAGGACAGGCTCTTCCAGATGCAGGTGACCCGCCTTTTCATCCAGGGCAGGGTCTGTGAACTGGCAGGACCGGTGGCGAAAGACCTGGATATCCGCATGAAAACCATCGGCCTTTACCGAATGGCCCAAAAACAGGAACAGATTCTGGATGACAAAACCAGGGCCTTTTTCCAAGATTATGTGAACGGCATCAATGCCTTTATCGATGACTGCCCGGAGGATGTCCATGCCGAATTCAAGCTGGCCGGGATCCGGGCTGAAAAATGGACCGTGGCCGATTCCGTGGGGGTTCTTTATTATATGGGCTATTCCACGGCCGCCAATCTCGGTACGGAAATCACGGCCCAGATGCTCCTGGAAACCCTGGGATATGAAGCCGCGTCCCGGCTCATGCCCGTGAATATCAATGCCGACGACCCAAACGATAGCGGAATATTTAATATGCCGCCAAGGGAAGCGCTTTCGGCTTCATTACCCGCCATCCCGGAGGTCGGCGCCCATGCCGATGATCCCCTCCTTCGCCCCCTTCGCGCGGGGAGCAATAACTGGGCCATATCCCCGGCCCTGTCCGCCACGGGCAAGGCCGTTCTCTGCGGAGATCCCCACCTGGACCCGCGGATCCTGCCGGGAGTCTGGTATCCCATAGGACTGATCACCCCGGATTTCAGGGCCGTCGGGGTTAATATCGCGGGAATCCCGGGAATGTCCGTGGGAAGGACCGAGCATATTGCCCTGTCCGCCACCAATAATTACGGGGACATGCAGGACCTCTATATCGAAACCCCTGATCCGCAGAACCCGGCTCATTACCTGGAAGGCGAAACCTCCATCCCCTTTGAGAAGATAACGGAAACCTTGAAAATAAAGGATAAAACAGCGCCAAACGGATTCAGGGAAGAGACAGTCACCATCCGGTCAACCCGGAGGGGACCCGTTGTTTCCCAAAGCCTGGAAGACTTTGCCACAGACAAGCTCATCACCATGCGGTTCGCGCCGGTTGAATCCATGGAACCGTCCATCGGTCTGATGGATGTGCTGACGGCAAAAAACAGCCGGGAGCTGGCAACTGCCTTAAAACAGGTTCCCATGGGCTGCTTTAACTGGGTCTTTGCCGACGCAGACGGCAATATCGGGTTCCAGGCCTCGGGAAAAATCCCCATCCGCTCCAACGGCAACGGCACCTTTCCCTTCCCTGTAAAGGATTCCACCGACAACTGGACCGGCTGGATCCCGGCAGACCAGATGCCCTCGGCCATGAACCCGGAAAAAAACTGGCTGGCCACCTGCAACCAGAAAACCATTCCCCACGACTTTCCCTATTATTATTCCTCCTATTTTGCCCCTTCCTACCGGTACCGGAGGATTGCGGAACTTATGGCGGAACCGGGGAAAAAATCCATTGATGATTTATGGGGTTATCAGCGGGATATCAAAAACCTCATGGCCCAGCGCCTCTCGCCCATCATGGCGGGAATCCTGCTGAAATATGAGGACACCCAAGCCCTGGGCAAAATTCTCTCGGACTGGGATTTCACCGATGATCCCCGGAAAGCCGCGCCCGCCATCTTCCAGGCCGTTTACCGGTTTTTCGCCATGCTGGCGTTTGAAGACGACCTGGGCCCGGAAAAGGCCATGACCCTCCTGAACAACTGGTATTTCTGGCAGGAAAACATGGAAAAGATGATTTTAAGCGGGGATTCCCCCTGGTTTGACGATGTCCGGACAACGGATAAAACCGAATCCATGGAAGATCTGTTTCACCTGGCGGCCCTGAAGGCAAGCCGGTTTTTGGAGCCCCTCCTGGGGCCCGACCCTGAAAAATGGCAATGGGGAAAGGTGCACACCCTGGAACTGGTGAACCCCATCCGGCGAAACGGAGCAGGCAAGGCCCTGCTCGGGTCCGGCCCCATGCCCGTGGGCGGGTCCGGGGAAACCCTTTACCGGGGATGGTATGATTATGACAAACCCTTTGAGGTCACCCATTGCGCCTCCCTCCGCATGGTGGCGGATTTTTCGGACAATGACAAAATCCTGGCCGTCCTGCCCGGCGGGGTGACCGGCAGAACCTTTCACCCCCACCAGAAGGACCAGGTAGAAGCCTTTATGTCCGGCGAGAAAAAATACTGGTGGTTCAGCGACAAGGCCATTGATGCACATGAAGCGGCAAGGATGACCCTGACGCCTTAAATCGGTTTG
>CAZAHK010000037.1:0-8434 GCA_964484555.1 uncultured Desulfobacula sp. | reverse complement strand
ACGCCATGATCATTCCCCGATGATCTTGACCAGGACCCGTTTTTTTCTCCGGCCATCAAATTCACCGTAAAAAATCTGCTCCCAGGTACCGAAATCAAGCTCGCCCCGGGTGACGGCCACCACCACCTCCCTGCCCATGATCTGCCGTTTCATGTGGGCATCGGCATTGTCTTCGCCCACATTGTGGCGGTACTGGGAAACCGGTTCATGGGGAGCCAGCTTTTCCAGCCAGCAGTCATAATCATGATGGAGCCCGGCTTCATCATCATTGATGAAAACCGAGGCCGTGATATGCATGGCATTGACCAGCACCAGGCCCTCCTGAATCCCGCTTTCATCGATGCAGCGACGGATTTCCGGGGTGATATTGATAAAGGCCCGCCTTGACGGGATGTTGAACCAGAGTTCTTTTCTGTAGGTTTTCATAAAAAATCCGCCTTTATTTTTTTTTTAACCTTAACCACAAAAATCCGGATTTTGCAAGAAACGCAAAGAGTTTCATTGACGGGCCAAGCCGGAATTCAGGATCAATGCCTTGACAAAACCCGGATAAACACCCAAAATTACAGCCATGAGAATTCTTCTGACAAACGATGACGGATACAATGCCCCGGGCATCCTGGCCCTTTATGAGGCCCTGAGCGCCGACCACGAAGTCCTTTTGATCGCACCGGACAGGGAAAAAAGCGCCGTAAGCCACGGCATCAGCCTGAATCAGCCCATGCGAATCCATCCCATCCCCCTAAACAACGGCAGGCAGGGATACGGCATCACCGGTACCCCGGCCGACTGCGTGAAACTCGGGCTGTTTGAACTCTGCCCGTCCAAGCCTGACCTGATCATTTCAGGGATTAATCCCGGCTGCAACACCGGGGTGGACATCAATTATTCAGGCACGGTGGGGGCGGCGCGGGAAGGGGCTCTGAACCGGATCTTCAGCATTGCGGTCTCCATCCGGAAATCAGAAAAGCCAATGGATTTCAAAGGTATGTCCGGATTTATTGCAGGACTCGCAGAAAAAATCCATGATTTCGACCTGCCGGACAGGACCTTTCTGAACATCAATGCCCCGGACCTTCCCATGGATACGGTCCAGGGCGTCCGCATCACCCGCCAGGCCCAGGAAAATGTGTCAAAACAGTTTGAAAAACGCCTGGATCCCAAAAACAGGTTTTATTACTGGTACGGCACTGTCAGCCGGAACGACGGAGAAACCGATACGGATCTCCATGCCCTGGCCCATCACTGCGTCTCCATTACCCCGATCCAATGCGACCTTACGGATTACAAAACCATGGAAAGGCTCTGTTCCATTCCCATCGGCAACAGACCTTAGCGGATGAAATATCAGGCTTTGGAACCCAAAAAGAGCAGGACAGATGTTATTCATATCCGATGAGATCAGCATACCTGAAACGGAAATCCGTTTTGAGGCCATCCGGGCCCAGGGGGCCGGGGGACAGAACGTCAACAAGGTCTCCAGCGCCATCCATTTGCGGTTTGATATTCACCGTTCAAGCCTTCCCGGCTGGATAAAAGAAGCTTTATCGGCCCTGAGCGACCGGAGGATTTCAAAGGACGGGGTCATCATTATCAAGGCCCAGCGGTTCCGGAGCCAGGATAAAAACCGGGAGGATGCGGTCAAGCGTCTCCTGGCATTGATCCTCAAGTCCATGGTTGTTCCTGAAAAAAGAAAGCCCACCCGGCCCTCCAAAGCCGCCGGAAAAAAACGGCTGGATGAAAAAACAAAACACAGTCGGATCAAAAACCTGAGAGGCAGGGTGGCTCCCGAAGAATAAAATTAAAAGCCCTATCAAATCCCTTGACTTGGAAAAAAAACTATGGTCTATGTGGACCCTAAAGGGAGAAAACAGATGAAATACAACCTGACAGACAGATCTTATTCTTATTCAGTATATTATTATACGGGTCTGCCTGTCCGGCGTTAACGTTAATTAACACAAAGCCGCAGGCAGACAGCCTGCGGCTTTTTTTATTTTTGAGCCCCCGGCCTTTGTCTGAATCCTGCAAAATCCTAGAAAAGGAGAAGACCATGAAACAGACCTATGATATTAACGTAAAAGCCTTTAAACCCCTGATCTCACCGGCCGACATCAAAAAAGAACTGCCCATTACCGATGATCTTGCACGAGTCGTCATCCAGGGCCGGAAAGACGTTGAAGCCATCTTGCAGAAAAAAGACCCCCGCCTCCTGGTGATTGCGGGCCCCTGCTCCATCCACGACATTGATGCGGCCCTTGAATATGCTGAAAAACTGAGCGCCTTGAGAGAAGAGGTCAAAGACAAGATCAACCTCATCATGCGGGTCTATTTTGAAAAACCCAGGACCACGGTGGGGTGGAAGGGCCTCATCAACGACCCTTTCCTGGACGAGTCCCACAATGTGGATGAGGGGCTCAGACAGGCCAGATCCCTTCTCATCGACATCAATCGCATGGGATTACCCACGGCCACGGAGCTTTTAGACCCCATCACCCCCCAGTACATTGACGGACTCCTCACCTGGGTGGCCATCGGCGCCCGGACCACGGAATCCCAGACCCACCGGGAACTGGCCAGCGGCCTGTCCATGCCCGTGGGATTCAAAAACAGCACCGACGGAAGCCTGGATTCCGCCGTCAACGCCATCACTGCCGCGGGCACGCCCCAGACCTTTCTGGGCATCAACCCCGAGGGCCGGGCCTGCGTGGTCTGCACCACGGGAAATCCCTTCGGCCATCTGGTCCTGAGGGGAGGCCCCACCCCCAATTATGACCCCGTCTCCATCGGCAAGGCCCGGGAAAAACTCAGCCGGAAAAATCTCCTGGACGCCGTGATGATCGACTGCTCCCATGACAATTCGGGAAAAAAATGTACGGGTCAGCCCTTTGTCTTTAAAAGCGCCCTGGACCAGCGCCTGGACGGTAATACGAGCATCGTGGGCCTCATGCTGGAAAGCAATCTCTTTGAAGGCTGCCAGAAATGCGACGGCAATTTAAAAGCCATGAAATACGGGGTGTCCATCACCGATGAATGCATTTCCTTTGAGGCCACGGAAAAGCTCATCCGCTGCGCCCTGGAAAAATTAAGAACAAAAAAAGGATAAACAAAAAGACTGCAAATGGAGTCCACCACCTTTGAAAAAAGAGTGAAACGACGGGTCCGGGGCCGGGAGCATGATTTTTTCATTGTCTGCTCTCCGGGCCTGGAAAAGGTCTGCCAGGCCGAAATCCTGGCTGCCGGGTTTCCCAAAGACAGCCTTAACCTGATTGAAGGCGGCATTGAATTCCGGGGCAGGATTTCCGATGCCGCCGCCCTGAACCTCAATCTGCGGAGCCCGTCCCGGATCCTGATGCGGATCAGCCGGTTCAAGGCCGATTCCTTTGAAAAGCTGGAAAAAAAGATCCGGGCCATGGATTTTGGCCTCTTCCTTCCGGAAAACAGTGATCTTAAATTCTCCGTCACAACCCATAAATCAAGGCTTTACCATTCCGATGCCATTGCCGGGCGGTGCGAAGCCCTGATCCTGAATCAACTGGCATCCGGGGCCGGGTTTACGGCGGACAAACGTTCCACCCAGACCGTGTATATCCGGGCCGACCATGATGAATTCCACATCTCCCTGGACAGCACCGGAGACCTCCTGTTCAAGCGGGGCCTCAAGGAAAAGGTGACCCCTGCCCCTTTGCGGGAAAACCTGGCCTTTGCCCTGCTCTTCCGGGCCGGATTTTCAGCATCGGACATCCTTTTGGACCCCATGGCCGGGTCCGGCACCTTTTCCCTTGAGGCGGCCATGATAAAGGCCGGGATTCCCCCCGGCCTTTTCCGGTCCTTTGCCTTTGAGTCCTGGCCCGGCTTCAGCCCCAAAACCTTTGCCCGTCTGAAAGACCAGGCCTGGGAAAACCGGGTCCTGGTGCCGGAAAAAGAGATTTTTGCCTCGGACATGGATTCATCAGCCCTGGCCGTGATGCAGCAGAATATCTCGGCCCATGATTTCTGCCAAACCATCGACCTCTGCCAAAAGGATTTTTTTTCCCTGTTACCGCCTGCGACCGCTTCCGGCAAAAAAGGAGTGATCATGCTGAACCCACCCTACGGCAAACGGCTTGGGGAGAAAACCAACCCCAAGGCCCTGTACCCGGAGATCGAAAAAAAACTGTTGTCTGATTTTAAAGGCTGGCGTCTGGGCATCATCCTTCCCTCAAAGGAAGCCTTGCCCCATCCCCTGCTCAGACTTCAATGGCGACCCATTTTCCACGGCGGACTGGATATTCCGGCCGGAACCGGGATTATCTGAAACGGTTAATCGTTGGGAACAGTATCCTCTACTCTCAGGTTTTAATTTCCAATCAGATGTCCACGAAACATTTATCATTTTTAATCTCGATATGGCTCAGTCTACAACATATAATGTTGATGTTTACCGTATGCCCTCCAGGGTATCAGCCTCGCAATCCTAAGGCAAGCGCATATTACCAGTGTGTCGAAAATCATTGTCTATATCGATGACAGGATAACACCTTCAGACAAAACGATAAGGTAACACGGCTGGTATTCGAACAAATCCCGCGGGATGAGGAAAAATTCGGTCATGCGGACAAGGAATCCTTTTTTGGGGCTTGCTGTTCTTTTTCATGACGGGTCAGATTATCACAGGTGCAGCAGCGGGTGTAACCGGCAGGCCGAATAAAAAAGATAAAAATCAGTCAAGAACGACTCTGTCCCGGCCTTGCTGCTTTGCGCGGTAGAGACGCTCATCCGCTCTCCGGATCAGGTTTTCAACCGTGACCTCGATCCCGGGTTCTGCCGTGGAAGCCAGACCTGCACTGAAGGCCACCGGAATGACGGTTCCGTTGAAATCAAAAGCATGGGACCGGACAAACTCCTTAAGCCTTAAAAGCGTTCCATGAGCTAAGGACAGTTCCATGTTCATGGCCACCACGATGAATTCCTCTCCGCCGTAACGGCCCACCAGATCATAGGGCCTGAAGCCCTCCTTAATGATTTTTGCAAACTCTTTCAGGATAAAATCGCCGGCCGGATGGCCATGGGTGTCGTTGATTTTCTTAAAATAATCGAGATCTATAATGGAAAGAGAGAAATCCTGGGCTTCCCGCTGAAATTCCAGCACCATGGTCTTGAGCCGTTCAAACACATAGCGCCGGTTGTAAATGCCGGTCAGGTGATCATGGATAGATACCCGGTAAAGTTCTTCCTGGGCCTGTTTTCTTTCCGTAATATCCTGTAGAAAGCCTTCGTAGTAAAGAGAGTTCCCTTTTTCATCCCGGACCTTGCGGGCATTCAGGGATACCCATATGGTGGTCCCGTCCTTTTTCCGAAGCCGAGTTTCAAAATCCCGGATCATCCCTTCGGCCTCAATCCGTGATTTGAATTCCTCCCTTTCGGCCGGATCCACGTACTGCTGCCGGCCGATATCCCTGACATTTGAAAACAGGTCTTTTTCAGACTCAAACCCAAAGATTTTGATAAAGGACGGGTTTACGGAAAGATATTTTCCCTCCGGCGTGGTCTGAAAAATTCCTTCCACAGCATTTTCAAACAAAAGCCGGTGTTTTTCTTCACTGGCCCTGAGCGCCTTCTCCACCTTTTTTTGCTCCGTAATATCCCGGATATTGTTGAGTATAAGCTGCCGGCCGCCGGAAACGATCCGGGTTAGAAAAATTTCGGTATCAAAAAGAGACCCGTCTTTGGGTCGCCGGGCCTGCCAGGAAAACAGCATGTCTTCTCCTTCCATGACCCCGACCCATCTCTCCTTTGCCGTTTCCGGATCACTACCGGGGCCTGAATAATCGGATATGGAATAGGACAGCGCCTCTTCATGGGTGAGATTGAACATTTTAAGCATGGTTCTGTTCACATCGATGATCCGGCCGTTCGGCTGGTGAATCAGAACCGCATCGTAGGAGTGATTGATGAGGGTCCTGAACCTGGCCTCGCTTTCCTGGAGGGCCTTTTCCGCTTTCCTACGGCGGGTGATGTCCCGGCAGACGCCCTGATTGTAAAGAATGTTGCCTTCCGCATCCCGGATATACCTTGCGTTGTCCTCGACCCAGACCTCTTCGCCGTCTTTTCGCTTCATCCGGTAGGTTTCCTGAACTTCAATAAACTCCTCGTTCATCTGCTGGGACAGGATCTCGTCCCGTTCCGACTCCTGAAAATAAATCGCGCCGGGAATATATACGGATTTTAACTCATCCAAGCTGACGTATCCCAGCATTTTGACAAAAGCCCGGTTGGCGTCGATAAAATACCCGTCCGGCGAAGAGGTATAAAAACCGTTGGGCATGGAATCGAAAAGCTCCCTGTATTTTGTCTCGCTTTTCTTCATTTCTTCTTCTGCCCGCTTACGTTCGACCGCAACGGCGATCTGCTCGGACACCGCATTCAGAATCTCCATATCCGTTTCGTCAAACATGTCCGGGTCTGAATAGCTCTGCACCACCATGACACCGATGGGCTCGGTTTTTGTCATCAGGGGAATTCCAAGCCAGATCTTCGGGACGGTACCGAGGATCATCTTTTTTTCGGCCCGTTCGGCCAGGTCTTCTTCTCTAAGCAGAAGCGGCCTGCATTTATGAAACACCTCACTGGTTAAAGAATCGGTCCGAAGATAGGACACGTCTTCCCAGACCGACAGTTCATCATACTGATCCCTGAAAAAAGGAAACCGGATCATATTGGTTTCCAGGTTGTAAATCCCGATATAAAAATTGGAAACATTGATGATCCGGCCAAGGGCCCGGTGAATTTTCTCAAACAGATGACCCAGGTTTTCAGAGCTGTGAATGGCCCTGGTGATTTCACGCATGACCTGCATCATGTCGTTGCTCTGCCTCAGGGCCGATTGAAGCTCACTTTTTTCGACAAAAACGGAAATCAGGCCTGCCACCGAGGCAAGGACAGTCAAATGATCCTCCGTGATCTCTTTTTCCGTGCCCCGGGCCTGGATGATCAGTATTCCTGACAAGAGCCCCCCCGACATCAAGGGGATACCAGCCCAGACCTTGCACCCGGCGCCGGCCATGGGTAAGGTTATGCCCTGGGATATGGCCTGAATTTCTTTCTCATGAAACAATAGAGGGGTGCCTGCTTCAATTGCCCGAGTGATCAGGGATTTTCGTCTGCTGATGTTGAAAATTTCCCCTGGATTCAGACCCATCTCGTCGGAAACAAAGGGAAAGGTCATGGAATCCCTTTGCCTGTGAAAAATGCCGACAGCCATGCTTTTCAAACCCAGACTCATTTCCAGGGTATCATAAACGACCCTGTAGAGGTCTTGAGTATCCTGAGCTTTGATAATCGACTCTAAAATAAAAGGCAAGGCCTTCAGAATATCGGTTTCCCGGATTGTGGTTCTCTGATCCGTCATTTTCCCCCGCTTGTTTCAGAAAGATTATGTCAGAAAATAGTATCAGGATCAAAAAACCAAGTAAAGAAATAATGAAGGGGTTATATCAGCCTTATACATCCAGCTTGAAACCGATATCCACTTCAGAGGCCAGTTCGGATGATAAACTTAAAAATATAAATATTGGACAGGAGTGATTCAGAATATCCTTTCATCTCACCTTCTAAGCCGAAAATCATCCACAGCTCCGGGGCTGATTTTTTGTCAATTTCCCGGCAGAATTTCAAATGCCGTAGCCCTGCCAGAGCCCGTCTTCGTCTTCAATTTCCAGGATCGCCAGAAGAGAGGGAATGAACAGGACCTGCTCATGGGCCCGGCCCTGTTTTTTGGCGCAGGCCAGCAGCATGGTGGTGGCGACCTGATAAATGCGGTGGCGCAGGGGATGCTGGGAAATATCCCGGCCGTCGGCAACGGATTGCTCACATTGGGCAGGGTCCGGCGAGGTGAAGCATTGACAGGACAGGGGCCGCTTTTCATAGATGGAGCAAAGGTTTTCATCGTTCAGAAACGGGCATTTTGCCCTGTACAGCGGCGGCTTCCGGTCCTTCATGTCCTGGGCCAGCTTGCAGCGGAGCAGATCCAGATCGGCAGCGGATTCCTTTGCCCGGAGATACCGGGCGATATCGATCACCAACTGGGGAGGGCATTCAACGGGAAAGGAACAGCAGTGGCAGCAGCCTTTGGTGCAGGCGACGGGTGAAACATCGGGAAAATAGTGTCCAAAGGTTGAAAGGGCCTGGTCCACGTGCCGGGTACAAAGGGCTGTCATTTCCGAAGCATCATGAAGGTCGGCCATGTCTGTGAACATCTGGCGCCCCAGGTCTGTAAACAATTGCTCGTATTGTCTGCCCACTTCCTTCATTTTCTGGGAGACCTCCTGAACCCGTGCGTTGGAAAAAAATATCAGGGATTCCTTCATATGCCTGCCTTTGTTTTTTGTTATAAAAAGGGGCCTCTCCTTGAAGCCGGAATTCCGGGTTAATACGCCCGGGTTCTTTCAAACAA
>CAZAHK010000036.1:0-26010 GCA_964484555.1 uncultured Desulfobacula sp. | reverse complement strand
ACCATTTTCACTTACAATATAACGATTTCGTGAAAAAAAACCAGTATTCAAACTAACAAAGACGATAGCCACTCACTGAAGGCCTCTTCCTGATAGATGAAAAAATCTTCGGTCTCATCTTTGTCATACCCGGCCCCCTGGTGAAAATCTTCGGCAATAAAGGTTTTGTACACGGCATTGAGAATGCGAGCCCCAAAAAGATAGTCGACGGGGTTCTCTGTTATCTGTCGGCCGGATCTGATTTTTTATCGAAACAGAATATTTTCATTTTGACAACCGTCACGTTACAAATTATTATTGAGCTATGATTAAAACCTTTGCGAATACTGAAACGCAACAGATTTTTACGAAAGGCAAATCAAAAAAACTGCCTCCTGAATCATTGAGAAGAGGGCCATAAGCCCTGTCATGGCGCTGCGGTTATCCCGTCTGTTCGGCAATTCCCCCGAGTTCTGGCTAAACGCCCAAAATGCCAGGGATATCTGGGAATCCGAACAAAATTTTAAAGAAGACCTTGAAAAAATTAGCCCGATCAGCGCTGCATAGCCTGCTTTCCGGAACTGGAAAATAAAACGCAAGGCATACCTTTCTTCGGTATGGAAAAGATGACTGGGGGTGAGGTGAAATTCCCTGAATTGAGAAAGGAATTGAATATTGAAAGAGCCGGCTCTTTTATGGATCCTCATGGAAGCAGCAAGTTTCAATGCTATAATAGAAAAAGTTTCCAAAAACCAAACCAATTCCGTCGAGAGACCTCGGGCAGGGTTTCAAAAAGCTTGTAGATGTTCTCCACAACAATGGCATCTGCCATTCTTTATTTTTATTTAAAAATAATACCTCACCCAGATTTCAGGGCGGAAGGCATCGGGTTTTTCGCCGAATTCCGTGTTGTCCGGTCCCAGGGGGATGCTGACCCGGAAATTCAGTTCAAAATTGGTGACGGGGGTAAAGGTCAGGCCGGGCTGGAGATTGAAGCTGGAGTCCCGGAGGTTGACCACGGAGGCGAGATAGGGTGTAAAATAGAGGATATCAAAGGGCTCTTTCTGGGAGATCTTCAGATAGAGATAATCTTTTCCGAAATTTCCCCGGCTGTAATAGGACCGGGTCTTTTGCGCTGCCTGCTGCATGACGGAGGCATTTCCGCTTGATAACCATTGGCTGAAGGCCTCTTCCTGATAGATGAAAAAATCCTCTGTCTCATCTTTGTCATACCCGGCCCCGTTGTGATAATATTCGGCAATAAAAGTCGTGTCCACGGCATTGAGATAACGGGCCCCGAAAAGAAAGTCCATGGGGTTTTCTTTTGTCTGCCGGGTGTTTCCGGTTTCATCCAGGGTCAGGCGGCTGACATCTTTTCGCAAGGCCAGCTCTCCGTGAATTTCGATATTCTCGGCCAGGTTTTTGGCAAAATCAAACCCAAGGCTCCGGGGCTGGTCCGGGCCGTCAAAAAAGATGAAATCCAGGTCCGTGTCCTGCCAGAGCAGGTAAAGTTTTAAGGCAAGGTTCACATCTCCATCCGCACCCAGGTCGGTATTGGCCCAATCCTCCTTGACCGGAAGCATCAAGGCGGTGAGCCCGGCATTGGCCAGGGAGCCTGTTTCAAAACTTTTGATCAGGTCTATCCCGAGCTGGACCCGTCCTTCCAGACTTAAGCCCGGGTCATCCGGGTCCTTTGCCGGGTTGATGAAAGCCGCCGGGTTCCAGGCATAGCCTTTTCCCCATGAAACCTGTTTTTTGCCCATGTCCAGGGTCAGATAGGGGGAGGGCCTTAACGAGCCATACGCTTCAAGGATATCATGGGTCCAGCCGCTTTCATCCCGGGTATGGCTGTACTCGTGGCGAGTGAGCAGCCCGGCCTTGAATACGCCTTTTTGCACGGCAGCGGAAAGCTCCACCGATTCCTGCCATTCCTGGGTAGCCGTTCCGGGGTCATCCTGGAAATAATTCAGTTTGTAACGGGCCGAGTCTTCATTCAAGTGATGATAAATATACCGGGATTCCAGGCGGCCGCCCAGTTCATAGGATTTTTTTCGGGCCTCGGGTATGGCAAAATCATATTCCCCTGCAAGGGCCTGGGCGGCACATAAGACCATCCCTATCAGAAACGCGGCGGCTCGCATTTACCTCAGGTCCTTGACCCTGGACAGGTAGTTGAGGGTAAAGACCTCATCGCTGAGGCTGGTTTTTTTCAGGTCTGCCGAAATCATGATGGATTTGTAACCTTTGTAAAGCGGGCTGTCCGTTTCCATGACCGCCGGCCTGACTACCCCGTCCCCGATATCTTTGATATCTTTGAAATACAGGGTCTTGATCAGCATGCCTGTGGCAGCATAACATTCGATTCGGGAAGGCACTCCTTCTTTTTTAAGAACCCACATTTTGAGCCGGTCATAGGCCACGGCCCCGGTTTTGGCCTTGAGATCCAGGAGATGCTCTCCCTGGTCTTCTTCAAGGGTTGTGACATCATACTCCACGCTGTAGTCCAGACGCATGATATCGGAATTGTTGAACACTCCGCCCACCACGGATTGCAGGCTGGTGATCCGGATGGGCTTGCCCACATTGGGGATATAAAGCCACATATTATCCCCCAGGCGCAGGGTGGCCCGGCCTTCTTCACTGGCCGGAGAAACAAAGAGAGTGACGATTTTGTCTTTGTCTTTCTTGAGATACCAGAGCACAAATTCCTTTTTCTTCCCGTCCGGTTCAATATTGATGATCTTGCGGTACATGGAAAGATCTCCCGGCTCCAGGTTTTTGTCCACCTGGGCCAGGAGTTCTTCACCGGTCAAGGCTTCAGCCGAAACACCGGCGGGAAGAAGCGTAAACATGACCAGGCAGAACATATAGAACATTTTTTTAGGGTTCATGACAATCTCCATATTTTAAATGAGTTACACATGGCGCAGGGCCTCCACCGGTTCCAGGCCTGCGGCTTTTGCAGCGGGCTGAAGGCTGGCCAGGACAGATACCCCCAGCACGATGAGGCAGGTCAGTCCCAGTTCAGTTGGGGAAATGGTCGGGGCCAGGGTAAAGACCTGGTTGTTGCCGCCAAAGGTCACATCCACGCCGGTCAGGTTCATAATCCAGAGCATCCCGGCGCCCATGGCGGAACCGGCGAGAGCCCCGCCCAGCCCGAGACAGATCCCTTCGGCCACAAACAAGGCCATGATCCGGCCCGGCCGGGTGCCCATGGCGGCCAGGGTGCCGATTTCCCTGACCCGTTCATACACGCTCATCATCATGACGTTGAGAACGCTGATGAGGACTACGGCAATGAGGATGACCCGGATACCCAGGGTCATGATATCGATCATCCGTACAATATTGTAAAAGGGGGTGAGCTGTTCCCAGGTGTGCAATTCGAACATGGGCCCCCCCTGTTTGTTGGTCAGGGGAGCCGTGAGATCATTCAACTGTCCGGCCACAGCCTTCAAACTGCCGAAATCCCGGACCCGGATGGCAACTTCACTGACTTCAGCCGCTTCCATACGCAAAAGCGCAACGCTGTCGTCGATATGCAGATAGCCGTCCCGGCCGCCCGGACCCATGAGGCTTTCCACGATCCCGGCCACGATAAAGTTCATGCCGTTGACCGAGCCATCCTTGTTATTGGCCACCAGCACCACCGTATCACCGGTTTTAAGGTTCATGCCTTTGGCCATGATTTCAGGCAAAAGCACCTCTCCCGGCTTTATCAGAACATCATCATGGGCCGCATCCTTGATCCTTGAGGCCAGCAAAGGCACCGTCATCCGCTCTTTTTCCGGATCAATGCCGTTCAGGCGGACATTGGTGGTCTGTGTATAATTGCTCAGCATGGCGCCGAATCTGATCCTCGGGGAGTAGGCCTCGATCCCTTCCATTTCGGCAAAAAGTCCTTCCAGTTTTTCAAAGGCCTTGGACGGGATCATGCGGTCCAGGGGAAGATTGTCGATACTGGCCATATAGCCTTTGCGGTGGACTTGCATGTGGCTGAGGACCGAATCGGTGATCTGTCCCACAATGGCCTGTTTAAAGGACCCGCTCAATCCTGAAAACACAATCATCGCCACCACGCCGACAACAATGAGAAGGCCAGTGAGTATGGTCCGGCGTTTGTAGCGCAAGAGATTCTTGATGGCCAGGCGCAGAATTTTAAACATGGCTCACCTCCTTTACCGGTCCGTCCATGAGCCGGCCGTCCAGGATATGAAAGGTCAGTTCGGCCTGGTCCATGATCCTGGGGTCATGGGTGGAGAACACAAAGGTGGTCCCGAATTCATCCCGCATCTGTTTCATGAGTTCCACCACGGTTTTGGCCGTGGCCCCGTCCAGGTTGGCCGTGGGCTCATCGGCCAGGACCAGAAGAGGGTTCCCCACCAGAGCCCGGGCAATGGCCGTCCGCTGTTTCTGGCCCCCTGAAAGCTGGGCCGGGTATTTGTCGGCCTGGTTTTCCATGGACACGGCGGCCAGAACTTTTTCCACGGAAGGCCGCCTGAGATTTTTGGGCATGTTTCGGATCATGAGCAGCGGGTATTCAATATTTTCAAATACCGTGAGCACGGGCAGAAGATTGAAATCCTGGAACACAAAGCCCAGTTTTTTTCCCCTGAAATCCGCACCCTGCTTCCGGTTCATCCCGCTGACGGCCTGTCCGGCCACCATGACCTCGCCTTGGCTGGGTTTGTCCAGGCAGCCGATGAGGTTCAGGGCCGTGGTCTTCCCGCTGCCGGAAGGCCCCACCAGGGCCGTAAAAACTCCCTGGGGGATATTCAGCGTGACGTCCTGGAGGGCCGTGACACTGACTTCGCCCAGTTGGTAGGATCTGGAGACGTTTTTAAATTCGACGAGATTCATTTTTCATCCTTTGTTCAATTGATGTATCTTTGCTGGTAAACATCTCACACAAAAGGGTGCCGTTGCCGCAGGATTCGGTCTCAAACTGAAGTACCGGGTGGTCAATGCCGAATTTATGGAAAATGGAATGCCGGATCTGTTCGGATAATTTTTCCGTCCGGCTGACCAGTTGATCTTCGACAACGACATGGCAGGAAAAGGAAACCCCGGTTGAACCCAGGGGCCAGGCATGAAGATAATGGACTTTTTGCACCCCGTCCATGGCTAAAAGATGGGAGCGGACATCATCCAGATCGATATTGCCGGGGACGGCGTTCATCAAGATAGCGGTGGAGGATTTGAGAATGGTCCAGCAGTTTTTCAGAATAAAAACAGCAATCAGGATGGACAGCAAAGGGTCCAGCCAGTACCAGGGTTTAAACAGCATCACCAGACCGGAGATCAATACCACCACGGAGGTCAGAAAATCTCCCATCATATGCAGGAAAGCCCCTTTTATATTCAAATTGTGTTTTGAATCTTTGTGGAGGAGCCAGGCGGAAAACCCATTTCCCACGATACCCACCATGGCTGCATAGATCACGATTTTACCGGCTACGATTTCCGGTGATAAAAATCTTTGAAATGCGCCATATAGAATAAATATGCAGGCTCCCGCCAGAATGGTGACATTTAGCAGGGCAGCCATGATTTCGGCCCGGCGGTACCCGAAGGTATTCTTGTTGGTTGCCCCTTTTTTGCCGATTCGATAGGCAATATAAGAGATCAGGACGGCCATGAAATCGCTGAAATTGTGGGTGGCGTCGGAAATCAGGGCCATACTGTTGGCGAAAACCCCGGCAATGATCTGGATCACCGGAATGATCAGGTTCAGGGCAAGGGTGATCAAAAGCCTTGGCCCGCTGGTATCTTCAACGTTCACGGCGTGGTGATGCCCTGAATCATGGTCAAAATGACTTGCTTCATCATGGGGCAGGGGTGTGAACGGCCCCTTTTCTTTTGTTGTCCGGCAGCATGTATCATGCTCGTCTTCATCGGCGTGTGTCATCGGAGTCCCTTATTTTTTAAATTTTTAATTGTCGATATGTTTTTATACCGGTTAATCTGCCGGAGAAACTATTTATTCATCGTTTCGGCCTTTGCATACACCTGTTGGACTTCTTTTTTGGAAACCATGGCCGCCAGGATTGCCGCAATGATAATGATGCCCGGGATATTGATGAGAAAGCGCGTTACGGCAAACTGCATTCCCAGTGAAGTCACTTCAAACAGGAACATGGGGATTTTGGTGGTGGACCAGGCGCCGATAAAGATCATGATATTAGTGAATTTTACCCCCTTCTTCATCAGGACGGCAGCTACGGGGATGGCCCCGTACAAGGGTCCTGCGGCAGCCGATCCGATAAAAAAGGCCAGAAGAATCCCCTTTATTCCGGACCCTTCTCCCATGTACCGGACCATGGTTTCCCGGGGTACCCAGATATCCAGAAGCCCCAGAAGAACAAAGATCGGAGGGATGACCAGCACCATTTCTTTTATCGAAAAAGCGGTAATGTCAAGGGCTCTCATTCCAATGGAACGGTTGAACAGCGTAATCAGGCCCAGGATAAGAACAGCGGCCATGAAGACCCGGTACCGAATGAGTAAATTTTTCATATTCCGGTTACCTCCAGGCCGATGATATAGGCTACAATAAAAGAAAACAGAAAAGCAAGAAGGTTTCTGTAAATTGCCAGTTTTTTGCCGAAATATTTGATTTCCACCGGCAGGGTAACCACACCCACCATCATCAGGGTGGAAATAAAGGCCCCGATCTGCATATAACCGGCCTCCTCCTTGAGCAGCATGGCAGCCATGGGAAAGGCGACAAAACCCGGAATCAGGGTCACGGCCCCGACTACGGCCGCCAGCCCCACCCCGACCATCCCGGAACCTGAACCAATAATTTTTGAAATCATTTCCGGGTCAACCACGGCCAGAAGAACACCCACCAACAGAATGACGACGAGAAATTCCGGCAGGATGTTTTCAAAGGCTTTCCACGCTTTTTTAAGGGATTTCTTTGTCCTTGCCCTGTCCCGGTGCCAGGAAACCGCCAGCAAAAGGGCTGTTACCCCGTATAAAACGGCATTCATATCTTCCCTCCTTTTTTTGTTGTTAGCAGCACTTTCCCCCAAGCAGCCTTGACATGGCCTGGTCCGCCGGTGAAAGGGGTGTGGGAGAATTGAAAACAATTTTTACCGGAAGTTTCAAAGCAAGCCTGGCCGCAAATTTGACAGCGGCCACGTCTTCGGGGACTGCTTCTTCGAGGGATAGGGACCGGCCCTCATCCTTTTGGATAGCCAGTTGGCTGACAATGGAGGCTCCGGAACAGGACAGGATCATGATGTTTTGTCCTTTGCACCGGCAATCATTTGTCATGGTTAATCTCCCGATTGGTGTCCGGCCTGTATGGCCTGCAGGATGGGGGAAACCACCCAGTTGTCCGCCATGACGATAAACCCGAGGAGCCCTAAGAGGATGATAATTTTATTGTTGTTCATGATGGAATGTTCCTTATTAATGCTTGAAATTTTAGATCATCATATTAAATAAATAGCCGACAAACAGGATGCCTGAACCCACTACCCCGATAAAGACGGCGATCAGTCTGGGTTTCAGGACTTTTCTGAGAATCACCATCTCGGGCAGAGACAGGGCGATGACGCTCATCATGAAGGCCAGGACCGTTCCAAGAGCCGCCCCTTTGCCTAAGAGGGCTTCCACCACCGGGATAATCCCGGCGGCATTGGAATACATGGGGATGCCGATGGCAACGGACAGGGGAACCGACCACCAGGCGCCTTTGCCCATGATGGAGGCCATGACGCCTTCGGGCACAAACCCGTGGATACCTGCGCCCACGGCAATTCCGAGGATGACATAGATCCAGACCCGGCCGATGATCTCTTTAACCGCATCCCAGCCGTACCGGACCCGGTCGTTCCAGGTCAGTTTTTCTTCTTCCAGTTGCACGGCGGTTACATTGATCTGGGTGACCCAGTCTTCGATATGGTTTTCCATTTTCAGGCGGCCGATGATCCAGCCGGCGGCAACGGCTATGGAAAGACCGGTTCCCAGATAAATGGCCGCTACCTTCCAGCCCAGAAGGCCGTAGAGGAGGCCCAGGGCGATTTCATTCACCATGGGGGCTGCGATCAGGAATGAAAAGGTCACTCCCAGCGGAATCCCGGCCGTGACAAAGCCGATAAACAGGGGCACGGCCGAACAGGAGCAAAAGGGTGTGACGATTCCCAGGAGGGCGGCCAGGATATTACCGGCAAATTCACTTTTCCCGGAAAGAAAGGCCCGGGTTTTTTCAGGGGTGAAAAAGCTGCGGATAATACCCACCCCGAATACTACGATGGCCAGAAGCATCATAACCTTGGGGGTGTCATAGAGGAAAAATTCCACCGAAGCTCCTAGGTGGGACCCCGCCTCTATGGGCAGCAGGGTGTAGGTAAGCCAGGAGGACAGGCCGGGCAGCATCCTGTAGATCGTCCACCAGAGATACACGCCAAAGGCTCCCATGGCCAGGTTTAACGCCATCATCTTTTTTGTTCGTTTCTCATCCTGGATGAGGTCGGTGATTTTAGAGTCCATCTGTGTTCCTTTTTAAATTATATATGGTCATTTAACGATGTATTAGGCAAAATTTTTTTTGTTTATCCGGTTTTGGCCGTAATTTCATGGCGGTCAATGCCACCCAGGGTCAAGACAAGATCCCGGATTTCGGGTTCATCATCCAGCCAATGCTTCAGGGTTTCGTTGATATGGGCTGAATAGGGAGAGCCGTTTCCATCGTCAAGGGAATAGTTGACCCACAGCCCGTCCTTTACACTCGTCACCAATCCGGCATCTTCAAGAGTTTTTAAATGTTTGCTGGCCGTTGACTGGGCGATATTGAGGGCCTCTTTGAATTCACAGACGCAAAAGGGTCTGAATTGGAGCATTTTTACCATTTTCACCCGGTTGGGGTCTGACAAGGCTTTCATAACCCGAATAAATGCTTTCATGATTCTTATATCCTTTCTACCGTTGCTTTTTACTGATGCTTGCCGATTTTGATCTGACGAACCTGAATCATATGCCCTCCTCTTTAAATCGTTAAAAAGGAATATAGCGATATATGGATCTCTTGTCAACACATAAAAAAGCACCGGTGAAAAAAGTTATATTTTCCCATGCCTTTTTTCACCGGTGCCGGCTCATGAAGAAAGATCCGCTATAATTTTTTCTGATATCGGAATGTTACAAAGCGGGGTCTCTATGAGATACAAGTATCAATTATGATGATTCCTTATGCGGGTCCCCATGGCATTGTTGACAGTCCATTTTACTGAGCACGTCAACCTGCTCCCCACCCTGGCCATGGCAGACATTGCAGTCCTTGACCGCTTCAGGCATCCCGTAGGATGTTTTAAATCGATTCTCATGGTTGTCGTTTAATAGTTGTATGGCATAGGCCACGGTATCGCCGGTCAATCTTGCACAGCGCTCTTTGCGTTTGACATCGGTTATTTCAACTTTTGTTGAACCGCACCAGTTGGAGGCGGAGACATGGCATAATACTGAGCCGCTATTGCAGGGTTTGATGATTTGGTCATATTTGTTGACCGTGTATTGCTTTTCAACGCCATATTGATTGCTTAAGGTTGTGGGTAATTCGACCTGGGTGTACCAGTTGAATAACTCATCAACGAGTTTATCCGAGGTCTCTTTACTACAAACCAGGGAGATGGCCGCGCCTGCACCGTTTAAGGCACCGCACAAGCTTCCCCAACCCACTCCGCCCCCATGACCAAAGATCATAAGTTCCGTCGGCAGGTTATGGAAGGGCTCTCCCACCGTGTCACGCAATAAGGCAACAATGGGGTGAAAGGCAGCGTAAGCACATCCTTTGCCGCTCCAATAGCTGTCATGTCCCAGTTTGCGCCCCAATTCCTTATCTAAAATCGCATAAGGCCACGGCCATTCATGGGTTTTGGGTGTTGCGGCAAAAACGCTTGGGGTTGACAGGGCGTGTATTCCGCAGGAGGCGCCTGCCGCACCTGCGGCCATGGTGACCCCGTATTTGAATGAGCTTTTGATAAATCCCCTTCTTGATGTGATCTTTTCCATAAAATCTCCTTTCTTCGACTGGGTTGATTTAAAAGCCATGATCAAAAAAATTTAGCTGGTGGTCATCCTGATAAGATGGATCAAACAAAAAGGTCAAATTAATAATATTAATGAATAGATAAGGTCATTTCGAAAACTTATGGGGCAATAAAAGACTATCTCAGGGAAGAGACCTCATAAGGGTTATGATCAGTTCTTGAATAATTTTTGACGGATTGTTCTGATTGCGGTATGAAACATAAAACGTCATTGCCGGTCGGCCTTCCTGCAAATGAATTTCAGAAAAGCTGCCGTCGTCAAGGCCTTTTCTGATCATAAATTCCGGCAAAGCCGATATCCCGTACCCTTCTTTTACTAAATTTTTAATGGCTTCATTGCTGTCGGATTCACTGATCATGGAAAATTCATTCAGATGAATCTTGTGCTTGGCCAGGAATTTTTCAAATTCAATCCTGCAGCCGGAGTCTTTTTCACGTAGGATTAACCGAGTTTTCAACAATCGTTTTAAATTTGTAATTTCCCCATCCGCCGGTTTTATTGCGCCGGCATTAAATATCACCATGGGCGCACGGAATAATTTTTTTTTATGTAAAGATCTGTTTCTGGGCGCCATACCGGTGACCCCGACATCAAAATCGCCGGACAGCAGGCCGCTGAACACATTTTCACATTTGATAATGGACAGCGACAGCGAAATGTTGGGGTGTGATTCCTGAAAGGCCGACAATCCGGCAGGCATAAGGTGTTCACCACTGATGCAACAGGCCCCGATTTTCAGGTTGTGCTGGAGAGAAGGGCTGTGTTTGATCATTTCGGCCAGGGTTTCCTGTTGAAGCAGGACAAATTTTTCAGCATGCCTTTGAAGTGTCTCGCCGGCGGCTGTCAATCGAATATAACCGGATGGATTTCGGATAAAGAGCGGTGTTTGGAACAACTGCTCGATTTTTTGGACTTGAAGGCTTACCGCAGGTTGTGAAAGGAATAAAGCTTCAGCAGCACTCGTAAAGCTTTTGCAGTCGGCAACGGTTAGGAAAACCCGTAAAGAGAATAAATTGAGGTCCATTCTATAGCCTCAATGGTATTTAAAAATTTAATTCCTGTATCGCTATCAAGCTCGGCCTGATAGCCCTTGTCATCCTGGCCTTATATTCGTTCCTGTGCTTCCTATAGCCAAATAAACATTTTATTACAAGCTAAAAAGAGAAATAGCCCATATCCCCCTGCCGGAGCGTTATTGGAAAATATTTCCGAAAACCCGGATGGGGATTTTCCTGGAAGTATCGGTCCAGAGGGTAATGATATCTGTATAGAGTCCGGGTTCTTTTTTGATGTTTTCAACAATGAGTTCGTAACGGGCCTGGTTTGCCGGGTCGTTTTTTTTGACTTCAAACCGGATGTTTTTGCCGTCCCTTGCGGTTGCCTGGGCGACTTTAAAATTTGTTTCCGGATCTGCCGGCGTAATGGTCATGGCGGCGGTTAAGGTCTCTCCTGCTTTTCCACTCAGTTCAATATGGCCGGGGTCGAGAAGGGCAAAGGCTTTGACCTGGCCGACCAGTTCCAGTCGAATCAAGGGTTGGGCCGGGTCATTGGTATGAACCTTCATTATTTTTCTGACGCTGTGTCCGCCATAGCCATGGGTGGACAATGAAATGGCGATTTTTCCTTCGCTTCCAGGAAGGATGAGCTTCTCGCTTGAAGCTGCCGTGCACCCTCAGTCAGTGTCTATCTTAAGGATTTCCAGGGGGGCGGTTCCCTTATTTTTCACCATAAAATCATGGGTCACCGTATCCCCTTCCCAGACGGATTTAAAATTGAACACCTGGTCGGTTACAACAGCTTCGGGTTTCTGGTCGGCCGGGGCAGGCCCCGGAAAAACGGTGAGAAATGCAATCATCAGAAACATAGCAATTGCGGCGGATTTTTTTTTCATGTGAATATCTCCTGAGAATTAAACAATATCAATTTGATTTTTATCATAACCGTTTTTTTCATATAAGGTCAAGGCCGCCAGGCCCAGGGCCAGGCATAAAAACAGACCATCCCTTGCCAGGGTCAGTTTATCCATGGGGCCTTCCTCCGGGTTTGTGGAAAAGCAGCCGCAATTGATGTCCAGGCCCCTGGCCAGGTTAAAGATAATGAGCCCCATGAAAATGGTCATTAAAATTGCAACAAGGCTTGAGGCGCCCATCATCCATCGTTCGAAGATGAGGCAGAACCCCAGGATCAGTTCCAGCCAGGGGAGAATCAGGGCCGTGAGATTGATGAGGGCATCGGGCAGAACCTGGTAATTATAGACGGCTTGCGCGAAGGCCCAGGGATTACACTGCTTGTCCAGGCTGGCATAAATAAAGACTGCTCCCAACACCAGCCGGGCTGAATGATAAAAAAAACGGTAAGATGAATTCAAGGCGTTCTCTCCTTATTTATCAGAAGGTTCTATGGGCAGGTTATTTACCTGCCAGAGAGTCCAGCCGTTTATCAGGACCCTGACCTCTGCAAAGCCCATGTTTTTGAGGAACAGGGCCAATTCATGGCTCAGGTTGCAGGATTCTCCATCACAATAGGTGATGACCGGGGTTTGGCGGTCCATGCCGGGGACAACCTGTTGGAAATAGTCATCCACCTCGTACCAGGGAAGATTCTTTGCCCCCTGGATATGGCCTTCATCAAAAAGGGCTTTGTCTCTTGCGTCCAGGAAAACCGCTTTGTTCTCCCTGAAAAGGGCTTCTGCTTCAGCCAGGGGAATGGCCAGGGAATCGCCGTTGTCCAGAGACAACTGGCTTTCTGCGGACCAATCCTGAGCAAAGGGGATGGAATCGGTCCGGGCCAGGTTGACGGCCAGGCCTGCCGCCACGGCCAAGAGGAGTATGAAACAGGCCTCTTGAAGGGCTTTTATAAGGTTCTGTCTTAAAACGGCGGTGGGCATGCGTGGCTCCTTAGAATTCCAGGTTAAAACGGCTCATAGTTTTGATCAAGCGGTAATAAAGGGGTTAATGATAAAATACAGGCCCAGGAGCCCCACCAGGGTCCCGGCCCCTTTGCGGAACCAGGCTCCTGCGCCTTGCCAGGCGGTATTTTCCATGAGTTTCCGGACGGCGGCGGCGCTGCTTCCCGCAACGGCAATGGGAAGGCAATGGCCCATGCCGAAAAGAACGATCAAAAGGATCCCGGTCATGACTTTTTCCTGGACCGTGATGACGGCCAGGATGGGCGCAATAAACCCGAAGGTGCAGGAGCCGGACAGGATGCCATAGGCGAGTCCCAGGACAAAGGCCCCGGTCATGCCTTTGAGTTTCAGCCGGTATAAAAGCCCGCCGGACAGGGAGCATTTTTCAACGCCCAGCATGCCCAGAGCCACCCAGATCAGGATGGCGCCGATGAGGATCTGCCAGTAATTGCCCACATCCCCCAGCATCCTTCCTAAAAGGGCGCAGATAATGCCGATAACGGCGATGGTGATAAACAGGCCCAGGGTAAAAAGGATGGAATATACTCCTGCCTGCCGGGGTTGGACCATCTTGTCCTGGCCCCCGACATAGCCCACGATCAGGGGAATGGAAGCCATATGGCAGGGGCTCAGCAGCACGCTGACCATGCCCCAGATGAAACATCCGGCAGCGGCCAGGATGGTTCCGCCCGTGATCCACTGGTTGACGGTTAAAAAAATCTGATCCGGCATAGTTCCTCCTATTCCTTTTTTTCCGATGGGGAAGAAACCCCCATTTTGGTGAGCTGGGCCACAATGTCTTTCTCGCTCATGAAGCCTTCATGGCGGTATACTTCCGTTCCTGAAGGATCATAAAATATCTGGGTCGGGATGGCCCGGATCTTGTATTTAGGGGCCTGTTCCCGGTTTTTCCATACATCGATAAAGGCAATAACCGCCTTTCCCTGGTAATCGGCTTCAAGCTTGGTCATGATGGGGGCCATCATTTTACAGGGAATACATTCCGTGGCCCCGAGATCGATGAGGGTCACCATGCCTTTTACCGGCAGGCTTTCAAAATCAATCTGGGTTCCGTGGGCGTTGGTCCCGGCAGACGAGTCGGCCCCGGCATCCTGATAGAACTGTGTTTTTACAAGGATGATCACTGCAAAGGCAATGACACAGATGATAAGGAATCGGGCATGTTTCATTATGGGTATATCTTCCTTTAAAAACGTTATCCGCAGCAACTTGCCGTTATCGGGGCCAAGGCCGTGCCGGGCTTGATACCGCAGGTATCGAAAACCGCAGACTTCACCCTGGCGATATCTTCGGCCTTGAGGCTGAGGTTTTTATTTTTTTCAATGCCCAGTTCGGTAATCACGATGTGATTTTTCAAGGGCACCTTGGCCTGTTCAAGGATGGCTTTGGCGCAACCGACAGGGCAGCCGTCAATGGCTACCATGCTTTCCACATCCCATGCTGACTGGACAAAGCCGCTCAGTTGGGCTCCGATTCCGGCCAGGCAGAACATTTTGCCGACGCCTTCCCGGGTCAGTTCAATGGCAGCCTGGTTTGAAAGCTGGCCCACGTTGGATCCGCCTGAACAGGCCAGGATCATGACATTTCCGCCGGATGCACAACAGTCTTCGGTCATTTTATCGCTCCTTTATAAAAAATCCTTTATGGAAATATGAGTTTAAAAATTAATAATTAGTTTTTTTTTAAACCACCTGTTTTATTTTTTCAGCCAGGCTTTGACATCCTCTTTTTTGGGAATCTTTCCCACACATTTGACTTCGCCGTCCACCACCACGGCCGGGGTTCCGAAAACCCCGTACCCGGCGATTTCCATGACACCGGTGACTTTCTCAATTTTTGCATCCACACCGGTTTCGGCGACAGCCTCATTGACAATTTTTAGAGTCTGTTCGCATTTGGGGCAACCGGGGCCCAGTATTTTGATATCCATAATAATCTCCTCAACGTTTATTGATTCGGTTTATCCGGCAATGACCCCGTAGATCATCCCGGCAAAGGTTGACAGCACAATGATGATGGAACAGAAAACAAAGGTCTTTTTTGCTCCCATGACTCCGCCGATGACCAGCATATTGGGCAGGGACAGGGCCGGGCCGGCCAGCAGCAGGGCCAGGGCGGGGCCCTTGCCCATGCCGGACCCGATCAGTCCTTGCAGGATCGGCACCTCGGTCAGGGTGGCAAAATACATGAAGGCTCCGGCCACGGAGGCAAATAAATTGGACCAGAGGGAATTGCCGCCCACAAGGGTTTGAATATACTGCTCCGGTATCAGGGCCGGATGGCCCGGCCTGCCCAGGAGAAACCCGGCCACAATTACCCCGCCGAACAGGAGGGGGAAAATCTGTTTCATGAATCCCCAGGTGGACTCCACCCAGCTTGCGCGTTCTTCCTTTTTAAACCAGGCCATTACCATCCAGGCCAGGGCAACCAGAAGAGCCACCGTAATATACCATTTGGCGGCGAAAATAGCCGGCCACAGGCCGGTGGAACCCGGCGCGGGTTTGGCAAAGGCGGCAAAAATCAGGATCAGGACCATGGTCAGAAGATAGATTCCGTCCTGGAAAAGGGTTCTTCCGCTGTCTTCTTCATCCGGAACATAGATCTGTCCGGCTGTCCTGGCTGCATCGTCTTTGCGGAAGATGAAGGCCATCAATAACCCGGTGATGACGGCGAAGAAAACGGCGCCGATGGCCCGGGCCAGGCCGAGCTGCCATCCCAGGATTTTGGCCGTCAGGGTGATGGCCAGGACATTGATGGCTGGGCCTGAATACAAAAAGGCCGTGGCCGGTCCGATACCGGCCCCCCGGGTATAAATGCCGGCAAAGAGCGGCAATACCGTACACGAGCATACGGCCAGGATGGTTCCGGAAATAGAGGCCACGGAATAGGAGAGAATCTTACCGGCCTGGGCCCCGAAATATTTCAACACCGAGGCCTGGGACACAAAGACCGCTATGGCTCCGGCGATGAAAAAGGCAGGGACCAGGCAGGTCAGGACATGTTCCCTGGCATATTCCTGGAGCATCATAAAGGCTTCCAGTCCGGACCGGCGGATCACGGGGTCGGACCAGGGAATAAAATAGGCCATGAGATACAGGCCGATGAGGTAAAATAATTTAGTCCGTTCTTTCATTTCAGGTTCCTCTTTATATCACTATTATAAATGCCGACTCAGTTCCGGTTTAAGATTTCTTTTCGGTCAATGCCGGGCAACTGCTCAGCGATTTTTTTAATTTCAGGGTCATCGTTCAGCCAATGGCGCATATTCCCGATAAGGCTTGCGGCATAGGGGCTCTGGGACCCATCGGATGATTGATAGTTTACCCAGAGGCCATCCTTCTGATAGGTGATGAGTCCTGCATCCTCCAGTATTTTCAGATGCTTGCTGGTGGTGGACTGGGCCTTGTCCAGGGCGGTCTGGATTTCACAGACGCACATGGTTTTATGCTGGAGCATTTTCAGTATTTTGACCCGTGCCGGGTCGGAAAGGGCCTTCATTACTTTTATGAATTCTTTCATGGTTATGTCCTATTCATTTATATATTCCGAATTGATGATATAGTATTGCTCGAAGGAGGTGTCAATGAGTTTTCCTGTCCCTGCATCAAAATAACCCAATCTTAATATTTTTTTTGCTTGGCGGCATTGCGTTAATATATCGTTGTCAGAGAATATATAGATATGAATGCCCGTTGTCAATCATTGGAATAAAAATGGAATAAAAATGGAATTAAAACTTGGGAATAAAAACTTGTTCAAATTCCTTGGCTTATGGTAAGAATACAATAACGGCATGGTTTGCGCTCGGACAGGGGTTGAGATCCTCGAACAGATCAAACAAAGAAACTCAAAGGAGGTCCTTGGTTATGGCACTCAAATACAGCAAAATAGAGATATTTACCAATGAAGAAGCCAATTTCAGGAGTATCCCCTTGTATAAGGCAGTGGTGCAGTATGTCCTCGGATTAAAAATTGCAGCCCGGTGTCTGGTAACCAGATGCATGGAAGGCTGCTATGAAAACGGTGAAATAGCGACCCAGAGCGTCCTGATCGGTTCCTTTAATATGCCGGTGGTGATACAGATTGTTCTCCCATCGGTCCAGGCGGATGTGATACTACCGACCCTTGAAGAAATGGTGGACGAAGGCATTGTAACGGTTTCGGAGATCGCCGTCCGATGCCATAAAACCCGTAACCACCTCTTCCCGAGACATTTGAAGGTCAAAGACATGATGACACCGAATCCTGAAAGTGTTCTGTTAACGACACCGGTCAGCGATGTGGTTCGCCTTTTGCTTTCTTCGATTTTTACAGGCGTTCCGGTGGTTGATGAAGACGGTTGTCCCAAGGGTGTCATTTCCCAAGGCGATTTGATTTACAGGGGTGGAATGCCAGCGAGGCTTGGGCTTTTAGCCGATTCCGGTACCGGAAACCAGGACGCCGTTCTGGAATCCCTGGCCCTGAAAAAAGCCAAGGATATCATGAGCCCTGCGGTTTGTATCGAAGAAAATCAGTTGCTGACCAAAGCCGTTCACCTCATGCTGGAAAAAGGGTTGAAAAGACTTCCGGTTACCAATGAAACGGGGAAATTAACCGGCATTTTATCCCGGATGGATATTTTCCGCACCATTACCCATCATTCACCGGATTGGGCTGCATTCCGGTCCCAGGACATCCCGGTGGGCAATCTTAAATATGTTTCCGACATCATGCGGCGGGACGTGCATACGGTTTTTCAGGATACTCCGGTGGCCGAGGTTCTTCAGATGATTGCCGCCAACGATATTCAACGGGTGGCCATAGTGGATAAGGCCGGGAGCTTGTTGGGTATTATTTCGGACCGGGACCTTTTGGCGGCATTCTCCGATCAGAAAGAGGGAATCTGGGAATATTTTACGAGCAAACTGCCCTTTGGGCAGAGGGGTAAAGATCATACCTTCAGCCGTCACCTGGCTGTGAAAACAGCAACTGAAGTGATGAAAACAGACCCTCCCGTCATATTGGAGGACGCGACCATTGACGAGGCCATCGGGCTCATGACCCGGAAAATGCTCAAACGCCTTCCTGTGATGGATCACCAGGGAAAATTCAAAGGCATGATCAGCCGGGAGTCTCTGCTCCGGACAGGTTTTACGAACTTATGACCCTTGGAGGGCAAGGGTCTGCCCTTGTTTTTTTGAAATTCAAATCTTCTATTGACAACGAGCATAGCTATATTGTAAACATTCTGTGAATTTTTAGCAGGTTTGCAAATTGGAAGGACCCATTGATGAACAATGCGGAATTACTCGGACAGCTTGCGGAAAAAAACCGTCAAGCGCTTGAGGGCGGCGGCGCCGAACGCATCCGGAAGCTTCATGAAAGTGGAAGGCTCACGGCAAGGGAACGCCTTGACTGTCTTTTAGACCCGGCCACGTTCGTGGAAACGGATCGATTTAAACTCCACCGCTGCACTGATTTTGATATGGCCAGCAAGAAAATCCCCGGCGACGGTGTGCTAACCGGTTGGGGAAGCATTCAAGGCCGGCAGGTATTTGTCTTTGCCCAGGATTTCACCGCCTATGGCGGATCTCTTTCTCTTACCCAGTCTGAAAAAATATGTAAAATCATGAAACTTGCCATGAAGGCCGGGGCTCCGGTCATCGGGCTGTGTGATTCCGGCGGTGCCCGGATCCAGGAAGGGGTCATGAGTCTTGCCGGGTATGGAGACATCTTTTTATTAAACGTCATGGCCTCGGGGGTGATTCCCCAGATTACGGCCATCATGGGACCTTCGGCAGGCGGAGCGGTTTATTCACCGGCCCTGACCGACTGGATTTTCATGGTGGAAAAAACAGGCCATATGTTCATCACGGGGCCAGATGTCATCAAGGCCGTCACCCGTGAGGTGGTGAGCAAAGAAGATCTGGGCGGCGCCATGGCCCATAACGCCAAAAGCGGGGTGGCCCATTTTGCCGCACCCGATGACCGCAGTTGCCTTGCTTCCATCCGTGAATTCATGGGCTTTCTGCCCCGGAACAATACGGAATTGCCGCCTGTGAAGGCGCCGACCGATGATCCGAACCGGCGGGATGAGACCCTGCGGGATGCCGTGCCGGCAGATCCCAGCAAGCCCTATGATATGCGGACCATTATCCGTTCAAATCTGGATGACGGGTATTTTTTTGAAGTCCAGGAACACTGGGCAAAAAATATTGTGGTGGGCTTCGGCCGCCTGGACGGCATGCCGGTGGGCGTCATCGCCAACCAGCCCTCGGTCATGGCCGGATGCCTGGATATCAATGCCAGTACCAAAGGGGCACGGTTTGTCCGGTTCTGTGATGCCTTCAATATTCCTTTGATCATTTACGAGGATGTGCCGGGTTTTCTTCCCGGCATCCACCAGGAACACGGCGGTATCATCCGGCACGGCGCAAAACTCATTTATGCTTTTTGCGAAGCCACGGTGCCCCGTATTACCGTAATTGTACGAAAAGCCTATGGCGGGGCCTATATCGTCATGAGTTCAAAGCACCTGCGCGGTGATGTCAACCTCGCGTATCCGACTGCTGAAATTGCCGTGATGGGAGCAGAAGGTGCTGTTAATATCATCAACCGTGATAAAATTGAGAGAGCAACGGACCCTCAAGCAGAACGGATGAAACTGATTGGTGAGTATAAGGAAAAATTTTCCAACCCTTACCGGGCCGCCGAGCTGGGCTATATCGATGAAATCATTGATCCGGCCGACACCCGGCCAAAACTGGTACAGGCCCTTCATATGCTGAAAACCAAGAAGGACACCAATCCTCCGAAAAAACACGGCAATATTCCACTTTAACAAAAGGGAGACCATTTATGTCCTGGCAATATGTACTTGAACTGATTCAAAACATCCTCATTTCCCAGACCGGAATTCCATCTCTGGAATGGGGACATGTGGTGATGATCCTGATTGCATTTTTTTTCCTTTATCTTGCAGTGGCCAAGGGGTTTGAACCTTTGTTGCTGCTGCCCATCGGGTTTGGTATTTTTCTCGTCAATTTCCCATTGGTTCCTCTTATGGGGCTGAATGCCGAAGGCCACCCGCACCTGATCCAGTATTTTTATCAGTATGGGGTGGAATCGGAGATCATCCCCTGTGTCATCTTTCTCGGGCTCGGGGCCATGACCGATTTCGGCCCCCTCATCGCCAATCCCAAGATGCTGCTCATCGGCGGCGGGGCCCAGCTCGGGGTGTTTATCACCTATATCGGCTGTCTGTTTTTCGGGTTTACCCTTAAGGAAGCGGCCTCCGTGGGAATTATCGGCGGCGCCGACGGCCCGACCACCATCTACCTGACGGCTAAACTCGCCCCCCATCTTCTGGGCGCCAATGCCCTGGCTGCCTATTCCTACATGGCCATGGTGCCCCTGATCCAGCCGCCCATCATGCGCCTCATGACCACACCGGAACAGCGGAAAATCAAAATGCGTCAGATGCGACCGGTATCGGCCCGGGAAAAACTTCTTTTCCCCCTCATCGGCGCCATCCTCATTATTCTTCTCATTCCCATGGTCGCGCCGCTGCTAGGCATGTTCATGCTGGGTAATTTCATGCGGGAATCCCTGGTGGTCAAACGATTGACGGACACGGCCCAGAATTCATTGATGAATATTGTGACCATCTTTCTCGGGGTATCGGTGGGGGCCACCATGCAGGCCGATGTGTTCCTGAGCTGGAAGCCGCTCATGATATTCGGGCTGGGCCTTCTGGATTTTGTGGTCTGTACCTTTGGAGGAATTCTCACGGTTCATATCATGAATCTTTTCCTCAAGGAAAAGATCAATCCCCTGATCGGTTCAGCAGGCGTTTCCGCCGTTCCCATGGCCGCCCGGGTGTCTCACGCTGAAGGGCTGAAGGCTGATCCCAACAACTGGCTCATGATGCATGCCATGGCGCCCAATCTGGCCGGTGTTATCGGTTCAGCCGCTGCTGCCGGTATGTTCATCGCGATGTTTCAATAAAAGGAGGAATGCTGATGCGATTCAAACAGCTTTATATAGGGATGGTGGTCACGGTGCTGCTGGTGATGATGAGCAGCACCGGATGGGCTGCTTTCGGGGAAGATATTGAAAAACCCAAACCTGTTTTTAAACAAGATGGGACTGACTGGGTGACTGAACTGATCCCCAGAGGCAAAAGCACCTCTATCCAGATCCGGTTCCATGTGGATGGCGGGATGCTGTCCAAACCCGCCGACACGGATTTTACAGATGCCAACAGGCCTAATATTAACTGGAAGAATTATCGCTCCGGATATTTTCTTTTGGATATTGTCCCTGTATCACCCGGAGGGGAAGTGACCCTCACCCTGTCCTCAGCCTATTTTACGTCTGCAACGGATATCTGGGGATTCACAGACCGAAAAACCAATGCCTGGGGAACCATCGATATCAAGACTAAAACCGTCAAAGGCCAACCAACCTCTATCAGCTCCGTTATTCGGGACGGTAGCGTTCTGGATGAAGACGGTGCTGCAGACGGCAAGATCCAGGTGATCATCGGTCCCCGGGATAGTTTTTGGGGATATGCCCTCGGCACGCTGGTCATACGATTTTTCGGTGTTTTCCTTGTGCTGGGTGTTTTGATGATCGGTATGTTGCTTTCCGGGAAAGTATTTGAATCCATGGATGCGAAAAAGAAAGCCGCCGTCCCGGCGCCGACACCTGCGCCTTCTCCGGTGCGACATGAACCCGAGGCGGTGGAGCCGGAACCCGTTCCGGTTGAAGAAATCCCGGCCGATGTGGCGGCCGCCATTGGTCTTGGAATTCATCTGTATACCAACGGCGGCAGAAACCTGCGTCTGTCCGATGACGGTATGAAGGCGGCGGCCGTAGGCCTGGCCCTGCATTTACAAAAAACATCCGGTACGGAAGTTTAACTGAAAACAACTCATGGACAAGAGCAGGCGCTCTTGTCCGTGCAAACAATAAAAGTGAGGACCCAATATGACAGTATATTCATTTTCCATCGACGACCAGCCCTTTTCTGTTGAAATCGGTTTAATTCAAGGCAATGTGGCCAATGTAACCGTGAATCAGGTTCCCTACCGCGTCAGAATTGACGGCTCAAGCCTTGTTTCATCTCCGGCTTCAGCCCCAGCGCCGAGACCCGCACCCAGGGCAGAGGCCCCCAAACCTGCCGCTCCCAAGCCTGCGGCCCCAAAACCCGCCGCCGCTCCACCGAAACCGGCGGCTCCCGTGTCCGGCGGCGGTGAAAGAATAACCGCACCCATCCCCGGAAAAGTCATGTCTGTCATGGCCAAGGTCGGGGAAAGCGTTTCAGCCGGGCAGGTGCTCCTGGTCATTGAAGCCATGAAAATGGAAAATAATATTATCAGCCCCATTGACGGGACTGTAAAAGAGATAGCCGTTTCCAATAATGCCGATGTGTCCACCGGCGACCTTCTGGTCGTGGTCGGTTAACCCCATATGAAAGCCCCGGGGTGATGATGGTTATCATCCCGGGGTCGTTCTTTACAAATTCATTCAAATAGTTCTATCAGCTTTTTTCCCAGCTCCTTGGTTATAATAGGTTTCATTAAAAGCCCTTTAATTCCGATGAATTCAAGGGCTTCGATACCGCCGGTGCAGACTGTAACATGATAGCCGAGGCACTTCAGAACCTGTTTGTCCCAGGAACGAATGGTCTATGTCCCTGCCGAAGACCCACCAGACAAATCCTGGGGGATGAGAAAAATGGCTGGCACAGATGATAGCATTCCAACCGTTATGCCAAATGATCTGTCCTCCAAAGAATCACGGCAGAGCTGGGCACGTCTGATCCGGAAAATTGATGAAGCTGATCCTCTTGTGTGTCCGAAATGACAGGGAACCCTGACTCACCGCAAAAGGTTTCTGATTATGGACTTGATTTTTGTCTTGACTCGAGTCGACCTCCCCTGATACAGGCACAACATGGTGTGCCTGTATCAGGGGAGGAGCAATATTTTTAACTTTTGGGATTTTCGATACTTTCTTTGGCAAAAAGCAAGTTCTTATCCCTTTAACCTGGACATGCTGCCGGTGGGGTGTCATCATTCCATAAGCCCCTTGAGCGCATCGGCCGTATCCAGCAGAAACGCCGAGGGTAAGTTTGAAAAAGAAGAGAGCCTGGGTGTGTTGAATAACAAAGCCGGGTTGAAATCCGGGGAAATGCTGATCAAAAGGGCCATTGACGTTTTCAAAGCCATGAAAGGTGAAAAATGATTGAGTTTTTAAAACAGATGCCAAAAGCAGAGCTTCACATTCATATTGAAGGGTCACTGGAACCGGAACTCATGTTCAGGCTGGCAAAAAAAAACCGGATTGCGCTACCTTTCGATACCGAGGATCAGCTCAGGAAGGCTTATCAATTCAATGATCTTCAATCTTTTCTCAATATCTATTATCAGGGCGCCGGGGTGTTGCAGACCGAAGACGATTTTTATGACATGACCCTGTCTTATCTGGAAAGGTGCCGGTTACAGAATATTATCCATACGGAAATGTTTTTTGATCCCCAGACCCATACGGATCGCGGCATTGAATTTGAAACCGTTGTGGCAGGAATCTGCCGGGCATTGGATGATGGGAGAAATAAATTCAATATCAGCAGCCGATTGATTCTCTGTTTTTTGCGTCATCTGGGGCCGGTTTCTGCAATGAAAACGTTGCATCAGGCGCTGGATTATAAAAAAGAGATTATTGCGGTAGGGCTTGATTCTTCAGAATTGGGATTTCCTCCGGACCAGTTTAAGGAGGTGTTTGAAAAAGCGATGGACAATGGTTTTCTGACCGTTGCCCATGCCGGGGAAGAAGGACCGCCGGATTATATTTGGCAGGCCCTTGATCTATTGAAAGTAAAAAGAATTGACCATGGGGTTCGCTGCATTGAAGATTCCAGGCTTATGGCTCGCATTGTTGACGAAGCGATTCCCCTCACGGTCTGCCCTCTGTCCAATATAAAGCTAAAGGTGTTTCATCGGATGAAGGATCACAACATCCTTGCTCTTCTTGAGAAAGGCCTTAAGGTGACTGTTAATTCAGATGACCCGGCTTATTTTAGCGGATATCTCAATGAAAATTTTATAGCCCTGCACAAGGATTTGGGAATGAATAATGATCAGGCTGTCGAGCTTGCTAAAAACAGTTTTAGCGCAAGCTTTCTTGCCCCTGAAGAAAAACGGGCGGCTGTTCTTCGCCTTGAGGCTTATGTAAAGGCATCAGAATAGCTCAATTGCGTATCTAATTTTCTTTTTCCCAAAACCTGGATCGGAAACCTGCAAGGTTAGGGCAACCTCACGTTGATGGAAATCCGGTTGTGAAAAAAAAGGTGTAATCGGGGTTTATAAAGCTCCTTGGAGGCGTAATGGAAACGGACAAAGAGAAAATGCTGTTTGGTATTTTACTGGACACTGTAAAAAAGGTCTCCATGGGCGCCTATGATAAAACCGACCAGTTAATGGAACTGACCAATCAGCAAAAGTATCCTGAAGATATTGCCCAGCTTGCGGAAGCATTCGGAATGATGATTGTGAGGGTGGAATCAAGGGAATTCAATCTTGAACAACTGCTTGAAGAGCTTGAGGTCAAGAACCGGAAACTCGAAGAAAGCCTCCAGCGGGTCCGGCTTCTGGAGAGCATTCAGTCCCATATGCGGAAATTTGTGCCGCAGTCTGTTGAGAAACTGATTTCAGCAAATCCTGAAGACCCGGATCTGGACAAACATGATCGGCATATCTCAGCTCTTTTTCTGGATATTGAGGGGTATACCCGGCTGAGTGAAAAAAACAGCCAGGAACGGATGAATTTCCTGGTTGAAACTTATTTTTCCAAATTTCTTGATATTATTGTGGCAAACAACGGTGATATCAATGAAACATCTGGCGACGGCCTCATGATTCTGTTCCATGCGGATAACCCCGAAAAAAACGCTTACAATGCGGTGAACGCTGCCCTGGATATTCAGAAGAAAACATGCGAGATCAACCATTCTCTGAAAGGCGATTTCGATCCTGTTTGTGTGAATATGGGTGTCAATTCCGGAACCGCGGCGTTAGGGTCCACCCGTCTTCAGGGTCTTGCAGGCGACCGGCTGACCTACACGGCTTCGGGTCCGGTTACCAATATTGCATCCCGCGTCTGCTCTGCAGCCGACAGCGGCAAGGTGCTGATTACAGAAAATACAGCCGGGCTCCTTAAGAACAGGTTCTTATTGTCCTTACCTGAGCATCTCCGGATGAAGAACATCAGCCGCCCCATAAAGGTTATGGCAGTTTTGGAAAAACAAGCCCGATTTTCAGATTGACCCATCAGTTTTGTAAAAAAGAATCAGGAAGCAGCAAAGAGAATTATCTTTAAATAAATTGAAATATATTGTAACCAAAGAATGAAACATTCCGGATATGACCCATATGGAGGTTTGCCATCACCATGGAATACAACATTGCACTGATCCAGCAGACCATTATCTTTAAGGGTCTGTCTTCTTTTGAGATCAAACAGATTTTTGACGGATGTGCCTCGCTGAATAATTTTGAGCCGGGGGAGAAAATTATAGAAGAGGGGAGTGTAAACGATGACCTCTATTTTCTTCCAAAAGGCAAAGTACAGGTGGAGCTGGAGCTGGGTCAGGTTTCGCAGCGACAGTTAAATACCATTGAAGGGCCCATTGTCCTAGGAGAGATTTCTTATCTGGACAAATCCCCCCGGAGTGCAACCATTAAGCCTGCCGAGAAGGTTTCCATATATGTGATTAATGGCCGGTCCCTTGATGAGCTTCTTGGAGAGATGCCCAACACCGGCCATAAGATAAAACACAATATTGCTTTTTCTGTTGCAAAAACCTTACGGCGCATGAATGATATGCTCTCCCGGGAGATGCAAAAGAGCCATCTGTTTCAGAGAAAGGCGGCTGAATTGGGGACTCATAGATATACTGAAAATATTACCAATCTTGCGTACCATATTCATCTGTCGATCTAAGCCCAGAATAAGCGTGTTCTCGTAAAAAAAATACTTGTAAATAATTGGGCGGTGGA
>CAZAHK010000035.1:0-26948 GCA_964484555.1 uncultured Desulfobacula sp. | reverse complement strand
CTAAAGAGAGAAGCTCGTCGGCGGACCAGTCCTTTAAGGGTTTGGCACGTATTTGCCGGTGCGTCGGTATTTTTGCAGGCGGCTTTTGGGCTTTTCAGGGGGGGGGGCATTTCAAGAAACCTTTGTTCAAGCAAATGTTGGAGTCCTTTTTTGAAATGGCCTGTCCTACTGGAGTATCCCAGGGCTGTAAGAAGATTCCGGTCGTTTTGCGCTTTATGGCACAGGCCTTCAGAATATCCACCTGCCAGGGGTCCAGTTCATTTTGGGCCTCAGCCCCAAAAGGTTTGGCATAGTGAAAGATGACCCGGAGGAGGTTGGGGAAAATTTCAAAAACACTCCGGTCGCAATCGGCCAGGCTGGCCACCTCTCCGGAATTGTCCACCCCGATCCAGATCACACAGCCTTCACGGGCATTCAGGTAGGCAACCACCCTGTCATTCAGTTCACGTTTGTATTCGATACGGCTGGTTTCGGTCATACGGCCGGCTCCTGGGTCAGCGGCATTGCCGGCAGATATTTTTTGCTTTAAATCTCATCCTGGGTGATGATCCGGTCCCGGCCGTTGTTCTTGGCAAGGTAAAGAGCGTCGTCGGCTCGTTTGATGAGGGCCTCTTCCGGTTCATTGAGCTTGTACAGGGCGATGCCCATGGAAACGGTGACCTTTCCCATGGATTCCCCTGTTTCTTTCAGCTTCCATTCCTTTTTGGCCAGGTTATCCTTTATTTTCTGGGCCACGGCCATTGCCCCGTCAAGCTCTGTTTCCGGCAGGAGAATGAGGAATTCTTCTCCGCCATAGCGGGAGGCAATGTCATTTTTCCGCAAATGGCTTTTCAGCAGATTGGCAATGCTTTTTAAGAGGCTGTCTCCCACGAGGTGCCCATAGGTATCATTGACCCGTTTAAAATAGTCGATATCCACCATGATAATGGAGAAAGGGATTTCATTCTGCTTTGCCCTGATTCTTTCCAGCTCAAAGCGCTTTTCAAAGCCCCGTTTATTGAAAAGAGAGGTTAAGGAATCGGTCTGTGCTTCCTGCTGGGATTTTTCCAGTTCCTGCTGCAATAGTTTTAAATCGTCGGTGGACATTTTCATCCGGGTTTGAAGCCGTTTGCCGGAATTCACCAGATCTTTTGTTTCAAGGATCATCTGGTCCACAATGGTCTTGATTTCATGATAATCCCGGGCTTCGCCGACCTGATGGGCCATATCGCTGAGGCTTTGGCCGTGGCTGGCCAGATCCACTTCGGTTTCGAGAATATGGCCGGTGATATCTTTAAGCATCAGGGCAATCTTGGTCAACAGCTTGCTGACCACAAGCCTGTCCCCGTCGGCCACATATTTCTGGTAAAGAGTTTCCACATTGTCGGCATCAATGGGCTGGGCCGCATCAAGGGAGGTATCAATGGCCTTTTTCAGCTTTATGTTCTTTCCGGAAACATATTCATACCAGACCGTATAATTCACCGGGTTGGCCGGCAGATTGTATTTTGAAATGTAGGTCAGGGCCAGTCTCAGATATTCGCCGGCCCTGTTTCTTTCCTCAGTGTACGCCATGGGGTTCCTCTTGTTTTATCATTGATCTCCCGGTTTTTTTCTTGCCCGCATCAGGGGACAAAGGCCCTTCATGCAAATTCAACATGCCAGGCCCAGTTGCCCGCAGCCCGCGGCAACGGACCGGCCCTTGCTCCATCGTTTGATCACAAATATCCCCCGGCCTGCAAGGATCTCCGCAAATCTCTGCATATCATCATCACATGGGGATTCATAATTGAACCCCGTGACGGGATTTAAAGGAATCAGATTCAGTCTCACCGGCAAGGGGTGAATATATTCTGCCAGCTTTATCGCATCCGTTTCGGAATCATTCAAGCCCTTTATGAGGATATATTCAAACAGAAAACATTCGCGCCGGGTCAGGGGAAAATTTTTTAATGCCGTTTTCAGCACCTGGAGGGAATGGGCATGATTGACCGGCATTAAAAAGGCGCGGGTTTTATCATCTGCTGAATTGACCGACACGGCCAGCCTCAGCCCCTTCAGGTTCAGGCGGCCCAGGGCTTCTATGCCGCCGACCAGCCCGGAGGTGGATACCGTGATATGTCGCAGGGCAATGTCAAATCCCTTCTGTTCATTCATGATCCGGATGGCGGAAATGACATTGTCAAAATTATCAAAGGGTTCGCCCATTCCCATAAAAACAATATTTTTAATGTTTTCTCCCAGGACAAACCGGGCATTGAACACCTGGCCGATGATTTCGGAGATTGAAAGGTTTCGCTTCAGGCCTGCCCGGCCGGTTTCACAGAACCTGCATCCCATCCTGCACCCGGCCTGGCTGGAAACACAAAGGGTATTGCGGCCGGTCATGGGAATGAGCACGGATTCTATTTTCAGGCCGTCGGACAGCCTGGTTATGAATTTGACCAGATCCTTTTCCCTGAAGGTGTCCGTGACCTGTCCGGGGGCAAGGATGAGACTTTTTTCAAGCTTTTTTGCAAAGGCTTGGGAAGCGGCAAATTCCGGTAGGCTCAGAATATCCGGGCTCCCGGTTTTGTATATCTGCCGGTAAAGGGCGGACGCATGAAACAGCCCTTTGCTGAATTTTGTTCTGAAAAAACCGGTCAGTTCCTTCAGGGTGAACTCCAATATATTCATGTCCCTCTTTTTTTCATTCACGGATGAGTTCGTTTAATATCAGAACCAGGGCCGGATGCCAATGATTATTCTTGAAGGACGGATTTTCAGGATTTCGGCAGCCGAAGGGAATTCCTCCGGCTGCCAGGGCAGGATTTCAGAAAGATTTAGATGTCTTCAAGACGGGTATCGGTCAGGGCGCCTCCGGCATCCCCGGTGTTCAGGGTCCCCCTGGGTTCGATGAGGAGCACCGTGCAAAGGTCTTTGCAGATCGGTTTGTGTTCCACGTTTTTCGGAATGACCACCAGGTCCCCCTCTTTCAGGGTCAGGATTTTTTCTCTCAGGTGAATCTCAAACCCGCCTTCCACGGCGTAAAACACCTCATCCGTGTCCGGGTGCCGGTGCCAGACAAATTCCCGCCTGGCCTTGACCAGCTTGAAATCATAATCGTTCATCCCTGCAATGCGCTTATACGCATGAAGTTCTGTGATCAGGGAGGCCTTTTCTTTTAGATTGACGACATTGACGTCCATTGTGTTTCCTTTACGTTAAGGTTAAATGAGGCAACTATAATGAAGGGGCCTCAAAATATCCATTTGTGATTTTTAAAAGATGTGTTAAAAATTTCTGAATGGAATTCCATCAATTAACCTCATTTGTCACCGTTGCCCGTACTGGAAATTTGACCCGGGCCGCAGCCGAGCTGAACACTACCCCGCCGGCGGTTTCCACCCATATCCGGCAATTGGAGGAAGAGCTGGGGCTCGTGCTGTTCACCCGGACCGCCAAGGGCATGTGCCTGACCTCACAAGGAGAAGGGCTGGAAAAAAAGGCCCGGGATATTCTTCTGGCCTCGGATGAGATGCAGGCCCTGGCCAAAACCCTTCAACAGGATATCCGGGGCCATGTTCGCCTCGGGATCAATGCAGACCCCAATTTTCTGAAGATTCCGGATACGATCAGTGCCCTTTTCCGGAAACATCCCGGCATCGGTCTTGAAATCATCACCTCTTCCACCGGTGAAATCTTAAAACAGGTTGAGGCGGGAACCCTGGACTGCGGGTTTGCCTTTGGCAGCCATATGAGCAGCCGGGTGGAATCGATTTTCCTTTCTCCTGTGGGGCTTGAAATCGTCATCCCCGTGGCTTTTAAGGACCGGTTCCCTTCCGGGGATCTTAAAGCCGTTGCGGCCCTGCCCTGGATCTTTCCCTCCCACCCCTGCCCTTTTCTGGACACGGTGGTGTCCTTTTTGAAGGAAAGGGGAATGGAGCTACAGAACAAAATCTTTGCCAATGATGATATCACCAAAGCCGCCTTTATCGAGCAGGGCCTTGCCGTCAGCGTCCTTGAAAAAAGTGAGGCAAATGGTTACGCCCAAAGGCAAAAGGCCTTTTTTTGGCAGGGGGAGGAACGGTTTGAAACCTCCCTGTTTTTTGTCTATTCCCGGCAAAGGGCTGGGGACCGCCTCATCCGGACCGTGACCACCTGCCTCACGGATACCTGGAAGATTTCGTGAGCCTTTCCGATTCAGACCTGGTCCCGGAAGAAACAGGGGGGCATCAGGGCTATAGGGCAAAGACCTGTTCGTCCACCATGGATCTGGCCTGGGACCTGGCCAGCCGCAACCTTTTGCCGGAATTTGCCTTTGTCCGTGCCGAAATCCAGACCCATGGCCGGGGGCAGTTCGGGCGGATTTGGGTATCGGCTCCCGGGAATCTCTTTGTCACCGTAAGGCTTCCCGATTCCGCCGAAGTTCTGGATACGCTTCTGCCCCTGGCCCTGGGTCTGGCCCTTGTCCGGGCTCTTGAAACGATCCGGGTCCCGTCCCGGATCAAATGGCCCAATGATATCTTGACCGGACTTTCCAAGGTGGGGGGGATTCTGGTTGAAAAAAAAGGCACTGTCATCATGGCCGGTATGGGGGTGAATATCTGTTCTGCGCCGGAGAGCAGCCCTCGGGAAAATTTTTTTCACATCAAGTCTGGCTGTTTGGCGGAATCTGGTGTAAATTTGAAACCTTCAGAACTATGGACCCTGATTCTTGAACAGATCAAACGCCGTATTCCCGGTATGATATCGGACCCCTCAACGGTTGTAAGGCATACCGGGGCAGTGCTGGCTTTTCAGGGAGAAACCGTGGTCCTGGAAGAGACAGGCGATAGTGACGGGCCGGGCCGTATTCTGGGAATAGACGCACGGGGCAGGCTCATCATCGAGACAATAAAAGGGATAAAATCCATCAGTCGAGGAAGGATTGTCCCCAGGGTGGTTTAATTATATGTGAGGAGCAAAAAAAGCAATGAAGACTTTTGATCAGGTCGTGAAAGAAATAAACGGAAAAAAAATTCTGGTGGCCAACCGCGGTATCACGGCCCGCCGCATCACCCGATCCATCCGGGAAGTCCTGGGAGCCATCCCGGTTCTGACCGTCACCGATGTGGACAAGATCGCTCCCTTTACCGCCGGGGCCCAGGAGCTGATCCTCCTGGGTGAAAACCCCAGGGCCTATCTGGAGATCGACCGTATCCTGAAGCTGGCCAGGGAACACAATATTGCCGCCATCCATCCGGGCTGGGGCTTTGCCTCGGAAGATGCGAGCTTTCCCAAAAAATGCGAAGATGCCGGAATCCTGTTCATCGGCCCGCCCACGGAACCCATGAGGCTTCTGGGAAACAAGGTCAAGGTCCGGGACCTGGCCAGAAAACTCAAGATCCCGGTGGTGCCCGGCTCCCTGGATGCCGTGGAAGTGGACGAGGCAAGGAAGATGGCCCTGGACCTGGGGCTGCCGGTCATGCTCAAGGCCGAAGGCGGCGGCGGGGGCCGGGGCATATACGAGGTCTATGATATGGACCAGCTCGAAACCGCCTTTTCCAAGGCGTCGGTTCTGGCCCAGGCCTCCTTCGGCAACCCCCGGATCTATGTCGAAAGGCTTCTGACCTCGGTGCGCCACATCGAAATCCAGGTCATCGCCGACCGGTACGGCAATGTCTTTGCCTTTGACGAGCGCGACTGCACGGTCCAGAGAAACCACCAGAAGCTGGTGGAAATCACGCCCTCTCCCTGGCCCAACATGACCGAAGAATTGAGAAAGCGCCTCAAAGACTATGCCAAGCAACTGGTCAGCGAGGTGGGCTATTATTCCCTGGCCACGGTGGAATTCCTGGTGGATGCGGAACAGAACCCCTATCTCATTGAGGTCAACACAAGGCTCCAGGTGGAGCACGGCATCACCGAGTGCCGGTACGGCATTGATCTGGTGGAAGAGCAGATCGCCATTGCCTTTGGGTCAAAGCTCCGGTTCAATGAAAAGAAAACCCGGCCCGTGGCCCATGCCATCCAGGTGAGGATCAACTGCGAAGACCCCAGGCACAATTTTGCGCCCAATGCCGGCCATATTGCCCGGTATATTTCTCCGGGTGGGCCGGGGGTAAGGCTGGACTCCTGCATTGCCGGCGGGTATGAATTCCCGTCCAACTATGATTCGGCCGCCTCGCTCCTCATTGCCCACGGCGCGACCTGGGACAAGACCCTGGCCGTCCTGAACCGGGCCCTGAGGGAATACATTATCGGCGGGGTTAAGACCACCATCCCCTTTCATCAGAAAATCGTTTCCGACCCGGTATTCCGTTCCGGCCACTACGACACCCGGTTCATCCAGAGCCGCCCCGGCCTGATCCGGTACAAGGATATTGAATCCGAGGCCCTTCGCCTGTCCCGGCTCATGGCTGAAATTTCAGCCATGGGATACAACCCCCATATCCAACTGTCCGAATACCGGGGACCCCACGACAAACGGGTGGGCGCCTTCGAGCCGGTGCTGCCGCCCCTGGACCCTACTCCGCCCAAGGGCCGGTATCCGCGGGGAGACCGGAAGGGCATCATCGACTATGTGCGGGATGCTGGCATTGTCCATTTTTCCGACACCACACCCCGGGATATCACCCAGTCCAATTCCGGGAACCGGTTCCGCATGGCCGAGGACCGGCTCATCGGCCCTTACCTGGACCGGTGCGGGTTTTTCTCCATTGAAAACGGCGGCGGCGCCCATTTCCATGTGGCCATGATGGCCAATATGACCTATCCCTTTTACGAGGCCCGGCTCTGGAACAAATTTGCGCCGGTCACGCCCAAGCAGATCCTGGTCCGGTCCACCAACCTCCTGGGATACAAGCCCCAGCCCAAGAACCTCATGTGGATGACCAGCGAATCCATCTGCGAGCACCACGATATTGTCCGGTGCTTTGATTTTCTTAACCATATCGAGAACATGCGGCCCCTGGCCGAGGTGGTCTTAAATTCACCCCAGAACGTTTTCCAGCCCGCCGTATCCTTGTCCTGGGCCAAGGGCTTCGACATCCCCCACTACCTCGGCGTGGTGGAAGATATCCTGAAACAGGCCGCGGACGTGGCCGGGGTGTCCATGAAAAAGGCCCAGTCCCTCATCATCCTGGGCTTAAAGGACATGGCCGGGGTCTGCCCACCGCGGTTCATCTCGGCCCTGGTGAAAGAGATCCGCAAAAAATACCCGGCCCTGCCGGTGCATTACCACCGCCACTGCACGGACGGGCTGTTTGTGCCAGCCGTGGGCGCCGCCGCTTTGGCCGGGGCCCATATCGTGGATACGGCTATCGGCTCCGCCGTGCGCTGGTACGGCCAGGGCGAGGTCCTGTCCACGGCGGCCTATATTGAAGAGGAACTGGGCCTGAAAACCGACCTGAACAAGGACATGATCCGGACCTGCAATTTTGTGTTGAAGCAGATCATGCCCTATTATGACCGGTATACGGCCCCCTATTTCCAGGGCGTGGACCATGATGTGGTCTCCCACGGCATGCCCGGCGGCGCCACCTCCTCGTCCCAGGAAGGGGCCATGAAACAGGGCTATATCCGGCTTTTGCCCCAGATGCTGAAATTCCTGGCCGGCACCCGCCGGATCATCCGGTACCATGATGTCACCCCCGGGTCCCAGATCACCTGGAACACGGCCTTTCTGGCCGTGACCGCAGCTTATCAGCGGGGCGGCGAAGATGAGGTGAACCACCTGCTCTGGATCCTGGATACGGTCATCTCGACACCAGAATCCAAACTCGACGCGGAAATGAAAAAGGACCGGCTGGTGCTTTACAGGGACAGCAATGACGCCTTCAGAAACCTCCTCCTGGGAAAATTCGGAAAACTGCCCCTGGGCTTTCCGCCGGACTGGGTCTATGAAAGCGCCTTCGGGAAAAACTTCAGGGACGCCCTGGCGTCCAGGACCGAAGCCTCTCCCCTGGACGGCCTGGAACCCGTGGATGCCGAGGCTGAAAAAGCCATCCTGGATCAGCAGATCGGACGGTCTGCCATCCACGAGGAACTGGTCATGTATTTGAACCACCCCGGCGATGCCCTGAAAACCATCCTGTTCCGGAACGAATTCGGCAACCCCAACCAGGTTCCCCTGGATGTCTGGTTCGAAGGCCTTGTGCCGGGCCGGGAGATCCAGTTCCGCGACACCCGGGAGAAACCCCATTCCATGAAGATCCTGGGCATCGAGCCGCCGGATGAAAAGGGCATGAGCGTGGTGCGCTACACCCTGAACGGTGAGGTCTTCATCCATACGGTCAAGGTGGCCGCAGCCACGGGCCATGAGGCGGATGCCGTCCCCATGGCGGACCCGGGCAATTCCAACCATGCCGGATCACCCAGCAACGGCGACCTCTGGATCATGTATGTCAAGCCCGGGGATACGGTTAAAAAGGGTGAGGAATTGTTTAACATCACCATCATGAAGCAGGAAAAATCCGTGGTTTCCGCCGTGGACGGCATTGTGAAAAGGGTGATGAAGACTGCGGATTATAAATTCGACAAAAAAATGGTGCCCGTGAAATCAGGGGAACTGCTCGTGGAGCTGGGACCCCTTCCGAAACAATGCCTGGAATGCGGGGAACCCTTTGTCAACCTTGATTTTAAATTCTGCCCCCAGTGCGGGAAAAAGGTCTGAGGGAAAAAAGAGCTGACCGGAAAAAGGTCTGATAGGATGGGTTGACGCCGTTTCTGCGGAGCACCGGCGTCAACCCCTTTTGAACGCCTGCCCCTTTATTTGGCAATAAAAACAGGGCAGTCGGATTTGTTCAGCACCTGGTGGGCCACGCTGCCGAGGAAGAGCCCGGCAAAGGCCGTGACTCCCCGGGAGCCCATGATGATAAGGTCGATTTTTTCAATCTTGGCCAGTTCCGGTATCTTGTTGCCGGGCGCCCCTTCCACAAGGCGCACCTCATAATTGACCTTTGCTTCCTCAAGCATGTCCACAAAGGGTTTGACCAGCTCTTCAGACACCTTCTGGACATCATCGATGACCTGCTGAAAATACGGCTCGGCCAGGATAATGGGAAACCGGTCATGACAATGCATCAGGACTATTTTGGCATCCATGAGCTTTGCAAGGCCGATGGCATACCGGGTTGATTTAATGGATTGTTCCGACCCGTCCACCGGGTTCAGTATTTTCTTGATATTCATTGCATCCTCCCTTCCAGCCTGCAGACGAGGCTGACTGTGATATTTCATATGCTGTCAGGATAATGGATCAATTTTAGTATATCCCTTTTCAACCATTAAGCACAGGATAAATTGAAAATCAAAGTAAATATTGACAAAATTCTACCACAATGTGATATTTACTCCTTAATTTTATACTCGTAACAGAAAAATCAAGGTAAAGATTATCATGACGGAAAAAAGAGCGTACCATTTTGAAACCAGAGCTATCCACGAAGGCCTGAAGGACTCCTCCTGGCAGGGTTCCACCCTTCCCCCCATTTTTCAGACCGCAGCCCATTATCACGAGACAGCCGACAATCTGAGCCAGACCTTTGCCGGAAAGACCGATGACCATATCTATATGCGGCTTTCCAACCCCACCAGCCGTTTCCTGGAGCAGAAGCTGGCCTCCCTGGAATCCGGGGCCGGGGCCGTGGTGACCGGGTCCGGCATGGCAGCCATCAACAATGCCTGCATGACCCTCTTGCGGGCCGGGGATGAATTTGTGGCCAGCAAGGCCCTGTTCATGTCCACCTACACCCTTTTCAACACCATTTTTCGAAAATACGGGATCACGGTGAAATTTGCCGATCCCCTGAACCTGGGTGAAATCGAGGCGGCCATCAATGGGAAGACCCGCTTTGTCTATATGGAAACCATTACCAATCCGGGCATGGAGGTGGCGGATATCCGCAGCATCGCCGGGATTGCCCATGCCCAGGGCGTGCCCCTTCTCGTTGACAATACCCTGGCCTCTCCCTGGCTTTGCCGGCCCCTGGAACTGGGAGCCGATATTGTCATGCATTCCACCACCAAATACCTTTCCGGCCATGGGGCCGCCATCGGCGGGGTGGTCGTGGATGCCGGAAACTTTGACTGGACCGGTGAACGGTTTGCCGATTTTGCGCCCTTTGTGGACCAGAAGGGAAAACTCGCCTTTCTGCACCGGATGTTCAAGGAATATCACGTCAATTTCGGCACCACCCCGGCCCCCTTTCATTCCTTTTTGACGGCCGTGGGCCTCAACACCCTGGGCCTCCGAATGGAACGCCACATGGACAATGCCGTGAAAATTGCAAGCTTTTTAAAGACCCACCCAAAGGTGGAATGGGTGAATTTTCCCGGTTTCCCGGAGCATAAAAGTTATGAAACAGCCAAAAAGCAGTTCAATAACAAAGGCTTCGGCGCCATGCTGACCTTCGGGCTCAGGGACCAGGAGGCCTGTTTCAGGCTCATCGACCACCTGGATATGATATTAAACCTGGCCAACCTGGGGGATTGCAAAACCCTCATCATCCACCCCTATTCATCCCAGTATGTTTCCTTTCCCGAGGCCCTGAAAAATGAGCTGGCCGATCCCAAACTGCTGCGCTTTTCCCTTGGCATCGAGCATCCGGAGGATATTATCCATGATCTTGACCAGGCCCTTGCCGCCGTTTAAAAAAAAGGGGGTTCCATGAGCGAATATACGGATTCGTCCCGGCCCGGCCGGACCGTGGGGCTTGTGGAAAAAAAGACCTTTACCTTTGCCGAACCGCCGGACCGGTTGAGGCTGGAAAGCGGGGCTGAAATCGGCCCTCTCACCCTGGCCTATGAGACCTGCGGAATCCTGAACCCGGACAAAACCAATGCCGTCCTGGTGCTTCACGCCCTGTCCGGGGACTCCCATGTGGCCGGGTATTATGACCCCGGGGATACCAAGCCCGGATGGTGGGATATCATGGTGGGGCCGGGCAAGGGAATTGATACGGACCAATATTTTGTAATCTGTTCCAATATCATCGGGTCCTGCTGCGGATCAACGGGCCCTGCATCCATCAATCCTGAAACCGGCGAAGAATACGGAACCCGGTTTCCCGTCGTCACCATCGGGGATATGGTGGAGGCCCAGAAAGCTCTTCTGGACCATCTGGGCATTGATACCCTCCTGTCGGTCATCGGCGGGTCCGTGGGCGGCATGCAGGTCCTGGAATGGTGTGCACGGTTTCCGGAAAGGGTGAGGTCCGCCGTGCCCTTGGCCACCACCTCCCGGCATTCGGCCCTGGCCATTGCCTTTAACGAGGTGGCAAGACAGGCCATCATGGCCGACCCCAACTGGAACGAGGGCCATTATTATGGAGGAAAAAAACCGGACATGGGCCTGGCCATCGCCCGGATGATCGGGCATATCACCTATCTGTCCGATGAATCCATGCGGCTTAAATTCGGGCGCAAACTCCAGAACCGGTCGGCCCTGAGTTTTGAATTCGGGGCCGAATTCCAGGTGGAAAGCTATCTTCAATACCAGGGCAAGAAATTCATCGAGCGCTTTGACGCCAATTCCTTTTTGTATATCACCAAGGCGGCCGACTATTTTGACCTGGCCCGGCAATACGGGTCCGGGTCTCTGGTCAAGGCCTTTTCCCGGTGCCGGGCAAAATTTCTCGTGGTGTCCTATACCTCGGACTGGCTCTATCCCACTTACCAGTCCAGGGAAATGGTCAAGGCCATGAAAAAAAACGATCTGGATGTCAGCTTCTGCGAGATTGACGCCCAGTGGGGCCATGACGCCTTCCTCTTGCCCAATGACCGGCTGGACCATCTCATGGCCGGTTTTCTAAAGGGGGTGTCCGATGAAATTGAGTGATCTGCGATATGATCTGGGCATCATCGCCTCCTGGATCGAACCCGGATCAAGGGTCCTGGAACTGGGGTGCGGGGAGGGGGATCTTCTGCACTGGCTGAAAAAGGAAAAGGCCGTCAAGGAGAGGGGCATCGAGATCCAGGAATCCAAGGTGGAAAAATGCATTGAAAAGGGAATTTCCGTGCTCCAGGGAGATATCAATGAAGAAATCGAGGATTATCCCGACAACACCTTTGACTATGCCATCTGCTCCCAGACCCTTCAGCAGGTATTTGAACCCAGGGGCCTGATCCATTCCATGATGCGGGTGGCCAGGCGGGGCGTGGTGAGCTTCCCCAATTTCGGCCATTACCGGGTCAGGATGCAGTTGGCCTTGACGGGCCGGGCCCCGGTGACAAAGGAGCTTCCCTATTCCTGGCACGACACCCCCAACATCCGGGTCTTGAGCCTTCTGGATTTTAAAAAATTTACCGAAGACGCCGGGGTTAAGATTTTTAAACAGGCCGCCATCAACACCAAGGGCAACCAGCGCCAGGGCAGACGCATCACGGTTTTGCCCAACCTCCTGGCCACCTACGGCATTTTTCTCATCGGAAAGGAATGAAAAGGGGGATGCGTTCATCGCCCTTGAAAATATGTTGAGCCTTTAACCGCATGAACCTTTGAAATCATAAGGAGCCCCCATGGACACAACACACTGGAATCCCGGAACCCTTCTGGAAATGTCGGGATACTACTGGAGAACCTGTACCCTCCACACCGGCGTAAAGCTGGATATTTTTACGGCCATCGGGCCGGATACCCTGTCCTGTGCGGACATCAATAAAAAGATCAAGGCGGACCCACGGGGGCTTGCCCTGCTTTTGAATGCCCTCACAGCCATGGGGCTGCTGGTCAAAACCGGCGAAACCTATGCCAATTCCCCGGCGGCCCTCAGCTTTCTGTCCAAGGATTCGCCCCAGTATATCGGGTTTATCATCATGCACCACCACCATCTCATGGACTCCTGGCAGAACATGGGCAAAGCCGTTATGGAAGGCGGGCCCATCCGGGAAAGGGCCTCCTTTTCCGATGATGACCGGCGTGAAAGCTTTCTCATGGGCATGTTCAATATGGGCATGGCCGTTGCCCCCGGACTGTCAAAGGAAATGGACCTTTCCGGCTGCAAAACCCTCCTGGATTTCGGGGGAGGCCCCGGAACCTTTGCCATTCATTTCTGCCTGGCCAACCCCGGCTTGACCGCCTCGGTTTACGATCTTGAGACCACCCGGCCCTTTGCCGAAAAAACCATAAAAAGGTTCAAGGTATCGGACCGGGTCGAATTTATTTCCGGGGATTTCATCCAAGAGGAATTTCCCTTCCCCAGGGCCTATGACGCCGCTTTTCTCTCCCATATCCTCCACGGTGAAGGGCCGGAAGACGCGGCCGCCGTCATCCGGAAAGCCGTGTCCGCCTTAAAACCGGGCGGCAGGATTTTTATCCATGAATTTATCCTGGACAATGACCTGGCCGGACCCTTATTCCCGGCCCTGTTTTCCATCAATATGTACCTTGGCACGGACAAGGGCCAGTCCTACAGCGAGGCCCAGCTTTCCGCCATGCTCAAGGCAAACGGGGTGACCGAGATCCGGCGCCTTGCCTTTTCAAGTCCGACCCGTTCCGGGGTCATCTGCGGCCACCGAGCGTAAGCGAGAGAACTGTGTTCCCAGTGTTCTGCTGTAATGACTATAACCCAATTTGTGGTGCAAAATTATTTAGTATTTTCTTTCTGATAAATTCTTCGATTAAATTCAAAAGATTGTTTCGATGCATGCATCAACATAAGTTGAGTATTTTCATGGAAAAGCTTTCGGTCGATAGGTTACACAGAATATCGAAGAACAAATTCATTTTCACGAAATCAGGATAAACTCATTGGGTAGATTGAACAGGATTTCTATCAAAATCAGAATGCGCTACGGCTTTATTTCGAGATCCTATTATTTTTTTATGAAGCTCGTACCCTTTTGGTGACAATATCTTTTGAGGGGAAGGCCGGTCAACACACCGGTCCCGAACGCCCAGAAGGTCAGAACCGGGTCTTTCATAAATCCGGTTTCGGCAGGATTTTGATCCGGTATGGAGACAAAACAGCATGCCCTTATGCATCGCGGACAAAGCAGATATTGAAAGACCCTTTGAGAAAGGTTCCCCACTATGAGAGCACCTCTTTGGTCAGGACATATTCAATGCCTTGTTCCCCCTTGTCCATTAAAAACCGGAACAGCCTGAATATGTTCTTGATCCTGTTTTCAGATTCTTGCAGAAAAGACCCGAGGGAGAAGCCATGAGCGAGGTATAAAGATTCAGATATTCTTTATGGGGGTCATAGTTCTTTTTTTTCTCTCCCGTCAGCAGACGGATGGATCGGTTGTCGGTGTCGAAATCCGATATTCCAAGCTCGTGAAATACTTTATTTACCTTAATTTCCATAGGTCCTCCTTTATCCGGTGCTCAGTTTTCCATGGCGTCCCAGCCCCCTTCTTTTCTCAGCTTCTCCACGATGGGGCCGGCCAGGGCCGTTAATTTCAGTTTGTCGACCTTTGTGCTCCGGGTCAGGGGCAATTCCTGGTCAGAGGGCCAGATCTCCACATGCTGGGGCCTTTTATAGGAGGCGATGGACTTGCAGTGGTCCATGACATCCTTGTCTGTGAGAATGACCCCCTTGGACGGCCGCACAAAGGCCATGATCCCTTCGTCAAAGAGTTCGTGTTTCATGCCGATGACCTCGGCCATGTCCACCCCTTCCATGCGGCCGATATGTTCTTCAAGCTCACCCGGAAAGACATTGTATCCTTTTTGCTTGATCAGGAATTTTTTCCGGCCGGACAAATACAGGGCCTTGTACCCGGACATCTGTTTAAAAAATCCCAGATCCCCGGTATACAGGACGCCTTCCCTGGAAACCGCCTTTCGGGTTTCTCCAGGCTGGTTAAAATATCCCAAAAATACGATGGGCGGATGGTAACAGATTTCTCCGATTTCTTCGTCGGCCAGTTCTTCTCCGGCAGACCCGTCCGTGTTCATGGGCTTTCGGACCGTGACCAAGGCCAGATCGGGAAAGGCCCTCCCCACCTGGCCAGCCATCTCTTCCAGGGGGATTCCCATGGGGGTGAAGGTGGCAAATCCGGCATTTTCCGTCATGCCGATGCCGGTCCCGAATTTCGGGGCCATGCGGGCGAGTTTTTTCAAAAAGGCGGTGTCCACGGCGGAACCGGCATAGGCTACAAATTCAAGGCTTGAAAGATCATAGTCGTCATAACCCGGGAAATTCCAGAGCATCCGGAACATGGTGGGGATCTGCCCGATGACCTTGACCCGGTGCCGCTGAATGGCCTCCAGGGTGGCCTTGGTGTCAAAGATTCTGAGAAGAACGGCTTTTCCTCCCATATACAGGGTGGTCATGAGGGTCTCGGTGATACATCCCACATGGCTGGGCGGAAGGTTGACGAGAATGGAGAATTCCGTTCGGTCCCCCTTATAGTCAATGCCTCTTTCCAGTATCCGGTTCTGGACCAGGATATTCTCATGGCATAATACGGCGGGCTTGGGTTCTCCCGTTGTCCCGGTGGTATAGATGATCAGGGCCGGGGTTCGCTTGTCAAGGCTTTGGTTGATTTTTTGAAGTCTGCCCGTGACCATGTCGCCGAGTTTCAGGAGGATAAGCCGCGGTTTGTTCATGAGCCGGGAGATGCTCACGGCCCCTTCTATGATATCTCCGGCTTTGGGGTCAGGAGTGAACTGCACCAGGTATTTTACGGCAGGGCAGCCTTTTTGTACGGCCATCCCGACCTTTCTGAAATCCCGGACCGGCGTGTTTCCCAAAAAGAAAAAGGCCTTGGGGTCAATTTTATTGATGTCCCGCACCATCTCCTCTTCGCTCAAACGAAGGTCCAGAGGCGCAAAGATGGCCCCGATTTTAAAACAGGCATACATCAGGGCCATATGCTCCGGGAGCAGGACAAGCTGGGTGGCCACCCGGTCTCCCTTTTGGATACCCAGGTCCAGGAGCCGGAGGGCAAAAAAATCCATCAGGGTCCTGAATTTTTTATAGGTGATTTCCCGGCCGTCTTCATGCTGGACCATGGCCAGGGCATTGGGCTGGATCTTGGCCCATTTGTCGATGTAATCGGTGACCAGTGGTAATCTTTCAGTTGGCGTCATTATTTTTCCTTTATTTTGATATACCCGTTGCGGATGGCTTTTTCCCCGTTTCCGTTGAGGACTTCAAAAAACACGTCCGTATGATTTGTATGGCTTTTCCTGCTGGTGCAGCAGACCTTGATACCGGTTCCGGGCCGAACCATGCCTGAAAACCGGCAGGCGATTTCGGCTACGCGTTCCGGGTCCCGGCCCGCTTCACGGTTGACCAGTTCGCGGACCGCATAGGCCAGGGTTGCCGTTCCCTGTAAAATAATGCCCGGAAGTCCCACCATCCGGGCAAAGGCCGGTGAGGTGTGAATGGGAAATTCAATCCCGGTACAGCCGTCGTAGACATAGGGCCGCTCCGGTGAAATATGAATATCGGAGGCCCAGAGGATTTCCGCCCTGCCGTCATGTTCGGGGACCGGGAAAAGTTCGCCGTCTGATGCGCCTTCGCCGCAGGAAACGCCCCTCAGCATGGCACCGATGGTTTCGGTAAAGACAGGAAGCCCGCCTGCGTCTTTTGCCTCAAGGCAGATGAGGGCATGGGTTCCGGCCCGGTGGGGGAAAAGGGCCTTGATGCGCCCATGGATGGACAGTTGGTCCCCCGGCCGCATGGGGCGATGCAGAACCAGGTGTTCCGTGTAATGCACCTGGGTCATCAAGACTTCCGTGGGAAAGTCTTCCGAGTCGATAAATTTGTCCAAACGGCTCAGCACCGGCCAGGTGACGGCCACGGGCATCATGGGAGGGGAAACAATGCCCTCCTTTTGTTCATCATCGAAATAGGCCGGGTTGTTGTCCTCCACTGCGGCGGCATAATTGCTGATATCCCTGGCGCAGATCTGTGCATGATAGGGTTTAAGGGTTGTGCCCACAAGGTGCTTGTCCAGGTTCATATGAAATCTCCGGTTCCTGATGAAAGAATTTTCATTGAGCTGTTTTCCCCGCGATATCCTGGGGGTCCATGTTTTTGGTATACAGGGGAGAGACAAGGTAAAGGAGGCCGTAAGTCAGCACAACATATCCGAATAAGGGCGTAAACACAGAAGAAAGAAGAACGGCCAGGTTGATCCGTGTAAACCAGGGTCTCCGGTCCATGAACCGCCCGATATGGAGATAGTGGACAGGGTAGACGTTCATGGCAACAGCCGCCGTCAGCATGAGAAAGAAACAGAAGAGCCCCCAGACGGCAACCATTCCGGAATTGTTCGCCACCGCCGTTTCCAGCATGATCATGGGGGCCGTGACCAGCAAGGCCGCGGCCGGCGTGGGCATTCCTTTAAAAAAACCGGGAATGGGCGCGCGGTCCAGAGTAAAATAGGCAAGACGGGCAAAGCCCAATAGGACATAAATCACTGCTGCAAATTTCAGGGGCAGGTGCTGGATGACCGAGTTCTGGATTCCCGAAAGGAAAACATAGAAGATCCATCCCGGCGCAATGCAGAAACTCACGGCATCGGCAATATCATCCATGATACCGCCAAAGGTGACGTTGAATCTCCGGGTGCTGTTTTCAGCAACGGCCGTCAATCCAAGCTTCCTGGCCAGGGCCCCGTCGACTTTGTCAAATACGGCCCCGCCCATCAAAAGAAGATAGGCTTCCCGGATCTTCCCCTGGTAGGCGAAGAACACTGCCAGAAGTCCCATTAAGGCATTCATCGTGGTTAAGGCATTGGGGAACACCGAGAGAATCCGCTTGCGCAGGGTCATGTCTCCCAGGCAGATTTCATCCAGGCAGAGGGTACCATATTTGCGGCAGTTCATGGCAATGGACCCGAAAATGACGATCAGGCAGAGAATTTCAACGAAAAACAGGTTTCGAAGGGAGATCCGGCTGATATTGCTCAGTTGGTCATAAAAAAAACCGGGCTGGGAGGAGGGGACATAAAATATATAGATATAGAGCAGTGCCCCGACAGGGGCGGCTATGACTTTTCGCAGCCTTGTGTACTGGAGTTCTTCGGCTTTTTCAGGACTTTTGACGGAAAATTTTCTCATGAACTGGGCGAAATTATCCCGCACCAGAACGGCAATGCACAAAAACAGGACCAGGATGGCATGGAGAAGCTCCACCCGGGTATACTCAGGGGAGACCTCCAGGAGCCGCCACATGGCCCCGGCCGTGAGCAGGGGGAAAATAATGGAATACACCAGTTTGTCCATGAGCCTGTCCGCCAGGTCCGTTAATTTGAAATTTTGACCGAACCGGTTGGAAAACCACCGGTCCACCAGATCAAAACACATGGAGATAAGAAAGCAGAGTGCTCCCAAGACATAGAGCGTTGGGTTGTGGGTCCACATGACCCCGACGGCAAACACCATTCCTGCAAATACCAGCGGCGCCCGGCCATAGACCAGAACGGCGGCGATTCGCTGGGCCATTTTCGATTCTTCTTTCATGCAGCTCCTGATACCTTTGTACAGCTTCCGTAATTTCCATTGGACAGCCCCTGCGGCTATCCCCAGGGCCGGTCTGAGGACTTGCCGTCAGACCGGCCTGATATGGATGCGGGCACCCATATCAGTTTTCGGGGGTATCATATCACATAAAAAAATCCAGCGGTATGGCTCTATTGGAAAAAATTAACAGGATTCAGTATCCTTTCATTTCATTTCGCCTGAAAATGCATCCCAAAGGACAGCATCATCTGGTTTCTGTCCTCCATTTGAAGACAGGCTTCCAGACCGCCTGCATCCAGATTGATATTCACAGCTTCTTGTGCATCCATCCAGCATCCGGCTGTCAACAGCATTGTATTTATCGGTTCGGTTTAAGGTCAGATAACCGATTTTATATTCTTGTCTGAATAAAAGTCTATCCATATTGATCTACTTTACGGTTTGAAATATTTTGAGCTTTATTTCATCTATATTAGGGATGGTTTTGAAAAATCAATCCGGGAAAACCCTGAATTTTCTTAAATGACCAGGGCCATCCGGGTCACAGGCCAAAAGGTGAAATACCGGGAGACAAGGGAAAAATAAGGGTATACGGTCGGCCTTGCAGAAACAATGGAGGCTGCCGACAGAATCCTGGACACGCGCTAGAATTTATCAAAAAAGATCATATCGTCTTCTACCCCGAGGTTGTAAAGGGCATTGATAATAGCATTGATCATGGGCGGCGGGCCGCACAGATAATATTCAATTTCCGTGGGATCTTCATGGGTGCAGAGATAGGAATCGCAGAGATGGTTGTGAATAAACCCGGTGAGGCCATTCCATTTGTCTTCGGGGTCCGGGCTGGAAAGGGCGATATGGTAGGAAAAATTCTGGTGCCGGGCCTCAAGGTCCCTGAAAATATCGTCATAAAACATTTCTTTTTTGGACCTTGCCCCATACCAGAAAGTGATTTTTCGCTTGGTATGAATCCCGTCGAGCTGGTGCAGGATATGGCTTCTTAAGGGGGCCATACCCGCGCCGCCGCCGACAAAGCACATTTCCCGGTCCGTGTCCTTTGCCATGAAATCGCCGTAGGGCCCGCTGACGGTGACCTTGTCCCCTGGTTTCAGGTTGAAAATATAGGAAGAGCCGAATCCGGGCGGGATGCCCTCCGTACCCGGCGGCGGGGTTGCAATCCGGACATTCATCATCATGACGTCGTTGTCATGGGGCGGGTTGGCCAGGGAATAGGCCCGAAAACCCGGTTTGATCCCCCTTGCCGTGAGTTCCAGGAGATTGTATTTTTTCCATTCACTGACAAATTTGCTGTCAATATGGAAATCCTTAAACGCCAGGTCATATTCAGGCACATCGATCTGGATATAGGCCCCGGCCTTGAAGTCAATGGAGGTTTCCGGCTTCAGGACCAGTTCCTTGATAAAAGTGGCCACATTCTGATTGGAAACGACCTCGGCATTGACTTTTTTAATACCGAAGATGGATTCCGGGACTTCGATCCTGAGGTTATCCTTGACTTTGAGCTGGCAGGACAGGCGTTTGCCTGCCAGTTTATCTTTCCGGGACAGGTGGGCCAGCTCCGTGGGCAGGATGCTGCCGCCGCCTTCAGTGACCACGCATTTGCACATACCGCAGGACCCTGATCCGCCGCAGGCCGAGGGAAGAAAAATATCATTCCGGGAAAGGGCCGACAGGAGTGTCGGATTTCCCGATATTTTAAGGGATTTATCGTCATTGATGAGAACTTCAAAATTACCCTTGGTGGTTACCTTTGATTCAACAAAAAGCAGGACAGTGACCAGGATAAGAATCACACTCGAAAAAACCAATATGCTGAGCAGATATAGCACGTTTATTCTCCCCGATTAAAGCGTAATGCCTGAAAACATCATAAAGGTCATGGCCATCAACCCGGCAATGATCATGGTGATGCCGAAGCCCTGGAGCCCCTTGGGCACATCCGAATATTTGACCTTGTTCCGGATGGCGGCCATGGACACGATGGCCAGCATCCAGCCGGTCCCTGACCCTGCCCCGAAAACAATGGATTCCATGAGGGTATAATTTCTTTCCACCATGAAGAGGGCCGTCCCTAAAATGGCGCAATTGACGGCGATCAGGGGCAGGAACACGCCCAGGGTGGTATAGAGCAGGGGGGAGTATTTGTCGATGATCATTTCAACGGCCTGGACAATGGCGGCAATGACGGCAATAAAGGTGATGAATTTTAAAAAGCTCAGGTCCAGGTCGGGAAAACCGGCCCAGGCCAAAGCTCCCGGGGCCAGGAGCCCGTGATAGATGAACCAGTTGACGGGGCTTGTCACCGTCAGGACAAAGATGACGGCAAAGCCTAAACCGGTTGCGGTTTCAACATTTTTTGATACGGCAATAAAAGAACACATGCCCAGAAAATAGGCCAGAAGGATATTGCCGATAAAGACCGAATTGATGAACAGACTGAAAAGATCTCCCATGATGAAATTCTACCTTTCTTCCTTTGATATTCCGGGCAGGCTGTTTTTCAGCCAGACCAGGAGTCCGATGATGAAAAAGGCGCCGGGGGCAAGAACCATGAGGCCCATATTCTGGTAGCCGGCGTCAAAGACAAATTGGGGGATGACCGTGAAGCCTATAAATTTTCCCGATCCCAAAAGCTCCCGGAAAAACGCTACAATGATGAGGACCAGGGAATATCCAAGTCCGTTTCCAATGCCGTCAAAAAAGGAATCCAGGGGTTTGTTGGCCATGGCAAAGGCCTCAGCCCTTCCCAGAACAATGCAGTTGGTGATGATGAGCCCCACAAAAATGGACAATTGCTTGGAAATATCGTAAAAAAAGGCTTTCAATACCTGGTCCGTAACAATGACCAGGGAAGCGATAATGGCAAGCTCTGCAATGATCCGGATATTGGAGGGGATCATCTTTCTCATGGAGGAGATGAGCAGGCTGGAAAAAGCCGTGACCACGGTCAGGGCAATGCCCATGACTATGGCCGTGGACATTTTGACGGTGACGGCCAAAGCAGAGCAGATGCCCAATATCTGGTAGGCCACGGGATTTTCTTTCCAGATGCCCCTGGTGATGATGTCTATATATCTTTCTTTTTCTTCTGACATGGCTGATATCCTCATGGTCGCTTATAGGGTTTAAGGTCTTTCTGCCGGAAGGTGACGGATACGGAATCATATTTCATCAGGTTTTCCTTGATGCCTTCGGAAAGGTATTTTCCGGTCAGGGTGGCTCCGGAAATGCCGTCCACATGATTGGCCTGAAGCTCTTTGGGGAGATTTTCAGTTTTTCCTTTGGCAATGCCCACGGAAACGAATTTATCCTGGGAATTCAATATTTTTTTGCCTTTGAAATTTTTCTGGAACCAGGCGCTTTCGATTTCCCCGCCCAGGCCCGGGGTTTCCGAATGACTGAAGACTGAAAAGCCTGATACGGTCCGGCCGTCGTTTTCAAAGGCCAGATATCCCTGGATTTTCCCCCAGAGTCCCCGGGTATTAATGGGGATGATATAGCCTTTGATGACCTCATTCTCTTGGATGAAATACAGATTCAAGGCATCGGGGACGTAGGCTTCGATGATATTTCCCCGGCTGTCCACCAGGACTTCCCGGATATGGGCGTCGTAAAGGGCATTGATCTCTCGTTTGGCCGGTGTTCCGTTTTTGATCAGGTCTGCGGCTTTGAGAATATTGATTTTTTTGTCCAGGGCCATATTGGCTTCCTGAAATCCCTTAAGTCCCACGGCAGAAGCCGTAATAAGGAGGCCGCAGACGGCGGAGAGCATCAGGGCGAACAGGATCACCTTTGTTTTGCCGGGTTTTGTTTCTTTGTCAGACATTGGGTATCCTTTTTGAAACTTTATATTTCATCACCATATGATCCAGGAGCGGGGCAAATACATTCATGAACAAAATGGCCAGCATGGTGCCCTCGGCAAAGGCCGGGTTGGCCACCCGGATGGTCACGGTAAGAAAGCCGATGAGAAAGCCGAAGATCCATCTTGCCGGGTCTGTCCCCGGTCCACTGACGGGGTCGGTGGCCATGAAGCTGATGCCGAACAGGAATCCGCCGGCGCACAGATGGTACAAAGGGCCGGCCTTCGACCAGGAGCCGCCGTCGCCGGGAATAAAATAGAAGACAAGGGAGGTCAGGATCAGCCCGCCAATGCCGCCGATGATGACCCTGAAATTGGCCACCCGGGTCAGGAGCAGGAAGGCGGCGCCAAGGAGGCAGCACAGGGCCGAGGTTTCGCCGATGCTGCCGGGTACGAATCCGAAAAAGAGGTTGGACAGGGTGAAGCCTGAATCGGCCAGGGCGGCGGTGATGGATTGCCCTTCCGGGGCCAGAACAGCCAGGGCCGTTGCCCCGCTGACCCCATCCACTGCGATTTTCCCTGCTGTCCAGACATCTCCGGACATGGTCAGGGGATAGGAAAAGAAAAGAAAGGCCCTGCCGGTTAAGGCCGGATTCAACACATTTCTGCCGGTTCCGCCAAAGAGCTCTTTCCCGACGACAACGCCGAAGGAAATGCCCAGGGCCACCTGCCACAGAGGGATGGTGGGCGGAAGGGTCAGGGGAAATAAAAGCCCGGTGACCAGAAAACCTTCGCTGATGTGATGTCCCCGGATGGAGGCAAATAGAATTTCCCAGAAAAGTCCCACCGCATAGGTGACGATAAGGATGGGCAGGACATAGGTCAGGCCGGTCAGGAAGGCCTGGGAAACGGTATAGGCCTTACCTCCTGCCAAACCGGCCTGGAGCCCGGTATTGTAAATGCCGAAGAAAAGAACGGGCAGAAGAGAAAGGATGACAAAGGTCATGAACCGTTTCAGGTCGAGACTGTCCCGGACAAAGGGCCTATGCCGGGTCCTGGGGGAGGGTAAAAAGAAAACTGTTTTTACGGCCTCAAACAGGGGAGCCAGGGCTTTGAATTTTCCTGAACCGGAGAAATGTGTCTGGGTTGACTCAAATATTTTTTTTAAGGGGTTCATATTCTATTGTTTATCCTTGTAATACGCAGTGATTCCATTGGACAGAAGATGGGTCAATTCGATTTTCGAGGGGCAGACATAGGTGCACAGCCCGCACCGGCAGCAGTCGAGAAGACCGAAACTCAAGGCATCTTCAATATCATCGCTCAACAGGGCTTTCATGATGAAACTGGGTTCCAGGTCCACAGGGCAGATCCGGGCGCAGTAGCCGCAGTTGACACAGGCCCGTTCCTCACCGTGAAGATTGCAGTCCAGTTCCTTGGGGGTTTTTAAAAGAGAGGATAAAAAGGTCCGGGAAGTGGAAGGCTTTGAAATCCCCGGCTGGATAAACCCGAATAATTCCTCTTTGGGATTGTCCGGGATGATATTGAGGGTGGTGTCAAAAAATCCCAGGTGGGAGTCGGGGTCAACCTGCCTTCCGTTGAACCGCCCCGTGGTGATGAGGCTCTGATCCGGGAAGCTTCCGGCCAGGGCTTTGACCGGTGATCCCTGCCGGGCGATGATATGGGGTTTTTGATCTCCGGGTCGGGTCACGGTGAAAACCCGTTTCACTGGATAGGTGCCGGTCAGGAGAAATTTTCCGATCAAAATGAGGTGCTCTGCTGAGATGCAGCAGGAGCGGTTTTCTTCGACGGTTGTTTTTAATTTGTAAAGGACGACACCGGGGTCCCAGGCCGGATAAAGATCCGGCACCTGATGGGTGATATGGTTTTTCACCCCGTTCAGTTGATCCAGGCTGCTTTGCCGTGAAGAAACGACAATGCGCCGGGTCAGCCGGCCCAGAACCCGGAGGCCGAATTCAAAGGCAGGGGATTCGTTTTCCATCACAGCCCCGGGATGGGGGGAAAACAGGTCGTTCCCGTTCAGGGAAACAATAATCATGGGCGGGTCAAGATCCGGATCGGCGGTGTCCATAAAGGGAAATTGGCGAAAACAGGGCCAGAGTCCCCCTTCCTGGAGCAGTCGGACAAGATCCGGTTTTTGGATCGTATCCACGGTCTCCCGGGAAAGGGTTTCAAAACGGATGAAATCCTCTTTTCCCTGGAGCCGGATCACAATTTCCTTTAAACGCCTCCGCTCACCAAAGATTATTTTTCCGACAGTGCCGGTGGCCGGAGATACATATTGGATGCGTGGGTTGCGCTTGTCACAGAATAGCGGGGTTCCGGTTTTGACCGGGTCATTTTCCTTTACCAGAATTTTAGGCCGGATATAGGGGATATCCATGACCGACACCCCCACGGTTTCCGGGTCCGGCAAATAAATCACACTCTGGTCCGGTTTCCCTGCAAGGACGGGTTTAAATCCTTTTACAAGCTTCATCTCTTCCATAAATGACAGACCCCCATGGGTTGGTGTGTTGAGTTGCTGTGTCGTGAAGACTACCACAAATGATGTTGAGGTTCAACCATTTGCTGTGAAATCAGAAGAATACCCTTGATTTTCCGTTTGAAGTTTATTAAAGAAAAACTTTGTCTTTCAGGGAACTTATTTAGAAAGGATAAAAATTATCATGGGTCATGCCGTAAAGGAGTGCTTGTTTACTCAAGACTATCTGGACACCCTTTTGCCGTTGGAGACAAGCGATAAATTTTTTGAAGCCCTTTACGGGGATGCAGAAGACGGCGCCTATGACATCCGGCTGGAATTCATTTCCGCCAATGAGAAAAGAATCGTACTGGCCTTCAACCTGATCAAACGGCCGGGCAAATGCCTGGTCTGCAGCCTGACCTATGGACTCCCCAACGTATTTTCCCGGCACCCCCTCATCAATATCAAGGGCATGGTCAAAAAGATCGAGGAAAGCGGGGTCCGGATCAAAAGCTGGCGCATGGGGGATACGGAAGAGCAGAGCAATTCCCTTCATACCATTCCCTTTTTCCTGAATCTGGAATAGACGCTTATAAAATCACCCGCACAAATTACACCGCCTGGCCCATAATTCAAGGCCCAGGCGGGTTTGTGGTTTTTATGTCAGGCTAAGCCTTGGGCAGTTTGGGAAACTGTTTGGTGATGGTTTTGTTCCAGTCATCCAACTGGGGTTTGATCTGTTTGAACAAGGACCCCACATTTCCCTTGACCGTGATTTTTTCGATGGTGTCGCCCTGGGCAATGCTGTCCACCACTTTTTGGTCCTCTTCACTTGCAACCACGCCGAAAACCGTGTGCCGGCCGTCCAGGTGGGGGGTGGGGCCATGGGTGATGAAAAATTGGCTGCCGTTGGTTGTCGGGCCTGCATTGGCCATGGAAAGGATCCCGGCCTTGTCATGTTTCAGGTCTTTGTGGAATTCATCCTTGAACTGGTAGCCCGGCCCTCCCATCCCGTTTCCAAAGGGGCATCCGCCCTGGATCATGAAATCCGCGATGACGCGGTGGAATTTCAGACCGTTATAGAATTCACGTTTGGCAAGATTGGCAAAACTCCCGCAGGTGAGCGGGGTTTGATCGGCAAACAGTTTTATGTTGATGGTCCCTTTGCTGGTTTCAATGGCAGCGGTTAATTCAGGCATAATTTTCTCCTTTAAAAATAAAAACAAATTATCGCTAACATTAAGGATATCTGCTCTTTTGTCAAATTAAAAATACCAGACCCGCTTTTCAGACCGGTGGTTTGCGCTTTACAATCCCTGGAAAGGCTGGTACGGAAGGATATGAAACGCACACTCAGGAATTCGAAAAGACTGAAGCCGGTAATGAAAAAAATACACATCTCTTTACTGGCAGCCTTGTTCGTTGTCACCACCGGATGCAGTGTTCTGCCCTATCTGGGCCTGGGCCGGTTTTCGGAGACCCGGTCCCGGATCAAGACCCTGGAGGCCATGATCCGCCAGGGCGATCCCAAAGACCTGGGGGCCTTTGAGGGAAGGCAAATCCATTTGCCCCAGAGAACCATTCTGGACCTGGGTGAATCCGCCATCCCGACCCTGGAAAAAGCCCTTGATGATCCAAAGCCGGCCCTTCGCGATTTTGCCTTGGAATCCCTGTTCCTTATCGGTGGTGAAAAAGCAAGGGATGTCCTGAAAAAAGCCCATGAAAAAACAAAGGACGAGAAGATAAAATTGTTTCTCTGCCTTTCCATGGCATCCACAGGAACGCCGGACGATGTGGATTTTCTCATGGAAACCCTGGCATCGGGCAATGACAAAAACAGCATGGCAGCCTCGGCCGCCCTTTTGTCTCTGACGGTTCTGAAACCTGAAAAAATGATCAAAGCGGTTCAGCCGGATTCAGAAGCCGGCGCCGGGATGGACCCCATATTCAGGGAGCTGTTCCTCCTGTCTCTGGATCTTGGGGGGGCTGATACCCCCCAGATGGGGTCTGCCGGCCCCGAAGACCGGGTCATCCTCACCCTGTTTGAATTCGGCATCCCCGGAACGGGCCAGAGCCCTGTCTTTCTTGAGGAGAAAAAAGAAAGAACATGGAAAATGGAAAATAGGTCCTGGTCTTATTTCCAGGACGACAACCGAGAGATTTACCATTCCGGAGAACTGTTGAAATCCTATAACCCGCCTTATATTGAATTTGAGACCCATGTGAACCGGGACAACACCCGGGCCCTGGTCCGGGCCGGGGTGATCTTCGGAAAA
>CAZAHK010000034.1:0-27233 GCA_964484555.1 uncultured Desulfobacula sp. | reverse complement strand
GTCATCGGTTCCGGTTTCGGCGGGAGTGTTTCCGCCCTGAGACTGTCTCAGAAAGGATACCGTGTCGGAGTGCTTGAAAAGGGAAAAGAATGGAAACCCCAGGATTTTCCAAAGACAAACTGGAATATCCGGAAATACTTGTGGCTGCCCACCTTTGGCTGTTACGGGTACCAGATGCTGACCCTTTTCCGGCATGTCATGATCCTTCACGGCGGCGGGGTTGGCGGCGGCAGCCTGGTTTATGCCAACCAGCTTTTAATCCCGCCGGATAAGGTTTTTGAGAGTTCGAGCTGGTGCATTCAGAATGCCAAAGAAACACTGATGCCCCATTATGAAACCGCGCGGAAAATGCTGGGGGCCAACGTCAGTCCCCAGGTGGGCAGGGCCGATGTCCTTTTAAGGCAAGTCGGTATGGAGATGACGGGGAAGGACACCTTTCATAAGAATGATGTGGGGATATTTTTCGGCGAGCCGGAGAAAACGGTCAAAGACCCCTATTTTGAAGGCAAAGGCCCGGACAGGACCGGTTGCACCTTCTGCGGGGCCTGCATGATCGGATGTCCTGTGGGGGCTAAAAATACCCTGGATAAAAATTATCTGTATCTTGCAAAAAATCTTGGCGCAAAGATTATCCCGGAAACCCTTGTAACAGGTGTCAGACCCGTTTCGGGCGGTTATGAAATCATAACAAAAAGCAGCATTGGAATTTTTAAAAAAGAAAAACGGTATACGGCTAGGGGTGTTGTGTTCTCCGGCGGGGTCCTGGGGACGGTCAAGCTTTTGGAAGAATGCAGGGACCAAGGCCTTTTGCCCCGGATTTCCAATGAACTGGGTAATTTTGTCAGAACCAATTCCGAAGCCCTGATCGGGGTGAAATCCAATGATTCAAAAACCAATTGGAACGATCAGATCGCCATTACCTCGGGAATCTATCCCGATGACACCACTCATATTGAAATCGTCAGGTACAACAAGGGCTCTGATGTGCTTTTGAATCTTCTTACCGTCATGTCCGGGGGCGGGGGAAAGATTCCAAGGGTGGTCAGGTTTCTGGGGAATATTCTGAAACATCCCATGAGATTTTTTAAATTGCTGTGGCCCCTGGAGAAAGCTTCCTCCATATCGCTCCTGCTGGTCATGCAGACCGATAAAAACCATCTCAGGCTGGATTATAAAAAAAGATGGTGGCGGCTGGGGGGAAAATCCCTCAATTCTGAAATTCCAGAGGGTTTTGAGCGTTCTCCCAGCTATATCCCGGTGGCCAATGAAACAGCCCGGCGTCTGGCCGAAAAAATGGACGGGATTCCCTTAAGCTCCTTTCCCGAGGTTGTTTTAAACATGTCCACCACCGCCCATATCCTCGGGGGGTGCTGCATGGGGGATTCGGCTGCCGGCGGCGTTGTCTCGGCCAAGGGGGAGATCTTCAATTATCCCGGTCTTTATGTGGCGGACGGATCAGTGGTATCCTCCAATCTCGGGGTGAATCCGAGCCTTACCATCACGGCCCTGTCCGAGTATATCATGTCGCATATCCCGGAGAAAAAGGCATAACCGGATAAAAAAATAGGTCGGAAAAAGCAGAGGCTTCAATTATCCTCGCAGTAGCGTTTATGGGGGCAGCGGTTGTGGATATCGCCCGGAAATGCCGGAATAAAAAGACCGGATGGCCGTCATATCCGCTTCCATATCCCCTGTGACATGGAATATGGGGCCGATGCCCCCGGTTTTCTTTTTGTAATCAAGGAATCCGCAGGCAATAGGCACTTTGGCTTCCCTGGCAATATGGTAAAATCCTGTTTTCCATGATCCTCCGGTTGTTCTTGTGCCGGAAGGGGCTATGGTGATGACGAGTCTGTCCGAATTTTTAAAGGCTTTGGCCATGGAGAGGACCACATTATTCTTTTCAGATCGGTCCACCGGGATGCCTCCCAGTCTTTTCAGCAACCCCTGAAACGGCCATTTGAACATGGATCTTTTTCCCATCCAGTAAACCGGCAGTCTTAGCTTAAAAATAATAAGAAGAAAAAATACAAAATCCCAGTTGGATGTATGGGGGGCTGCTATCAGGACATATTTATGGATATCAGGTTCCTTGCCCTGGATTTTCCAGTTGGAAAGAAAGAGCAGGACAACGGCCAAAATATAAAACAGGGGCCGAAGGATGAAATTGTTTAATAAGATGGGTGTCATATCACCTGCCGAATAACGGTTAAAAAGATATCCATTAAAATCCGGGCAAAGCCAAAGATCAACCTGCCGGGTCCTGTTTTACACTATTAATACAGAGAAGGCTGCAAATGGGTCAGGATTCATTTGTCAAGGCTTTATTTTAAACCCTCTTTTTTAAATCGATGTTGTAAAAATTAAAATAAGGTAAACTTGAGCTATTGGCTTACAAAATAAATTAGAATCAGGAGATTTGCTTTCGATAGTTATAAAAAATCAAAAATATTCCTTATAAAATTATAATTATTGCTTGACAAAGAAACGGGGATTTGGTTAGGTTTTAATGAAAATAGAAAATGTTCATGCTGCGTCTTTTTTATCTGAGTTGACATCGTCTGTTTTTTAATGCTGCAATTCATAAAACCTAATTTCATAAGGAGGATAAACCATGCCGATCAAAGGGAAAACACTGACTCTGGACGGATATACATTAACCATTGAAGAACTGATGAAGGCAGGGAATGATCTGTCCATCAAAGTCAAGGTGGCGGATAAAAACTGGCCCAAGATTCGAGAGTGCAGGGCACTGGTTGAAAAATGGGCCAATGAGGAACGCTGCATTTATGGTGTTAATACAAGCTGCGGCGGTCTGGTTGACTATCTCCTGCCCAGAGAGAGAGATAATGATTTTCAGAAAAACCTTGTTCGAAGCATTACCACCCAGGTGGGAAAACCATTTGAGGACTCAATGGTTCGAAAATTCATGATTGCAAGAGCCAATTCTCTCTGTCGTGGTTTCTCCGGAATCAAGGAAAAGAACTTGAAAATTTACCTGGATATGATCAATAAACACGTTTTCCCAGTTGTCCCGAGAAAAGGATCCCTTGGAACCAGCGGTGATTTAGGTCCCCTTGGCTGTATTGCCAGCGTTGCCTTTGGCGAATGGAAAGCCGTCTATAAAGGGAAGGTCATGCCGGGAAAAGAAGCAATGGATGCTGCCGGTGTTGAGCTCATGTATTTGAATGCCAAAGAGGGCCTTTCTCTGATCAATGGAACCTCCGGAATGGTGGGCCTTGCCTGTACGGTGATCTCGGAAGCGACAAATACATTGAAAAATTCTGATATTATCGCTGCTTTTGCCATTGAAACACTCATGGGGAGATTTAATCCCTTTGATCCCATTGTACATGAACAAAAATATCATCCCGGTCAATATGCCACTGCACTGAACTTGACAAAGCTGCTTAAAGGCAGCGGATTGGCAATTGATGAGATAGAACTCTCTTTAAAACTTCAATCGACACTCAAGGAGCACAAAGGGGTGTCTGTGGCGCATATCCCGGTCGAAGATGCTTACTCTATCCGGTGCACGCCTCAGTTTGTAGGGCCTACAAAAGAAGCGGTACAACATGCCCGTGAAGTTCTTTTAAGAGAACTCAATTCCAGCAATGATAATCCATTAATTTTTACCGAACTGGATACATTCTTTCACAATGGCCATTTCCATGGCCAGCCCATCTCTTTTGCAATGGATTGTCTGGGAATCGCAATGGTTAACCTCGGGGTTGTCAGCGACAGGCGCATTGATAGATTCATGGACCAGCACCACAGCACAGGATTGCCTCCCTTCCTCTGCAAAGAAGACACGGGTGTCCGCATGGGGCTCATGGGCGGTCAGTTCATGACCACCTCCCTTGTTGCAGAGAACAGAACCCTTGCCGTACCTGCTTCAATTCAATCCATCACATCAACGGCAGATTTCCAGGATATTGTCAGTTTTGGTTTGATTGCCGGAAGAAAAGCCCGGAAAATTGTTGAAAATACAAATCACATTCTTTCTTTTGAATTGCTTTGCGCAGCCCAGGCAGCAGACATCAGAGGGCCTGAGAAATTGAGCCCTGCCGGCAAGATCATGTTCAAAGCGGTTCGTGAAACCCTTGAGTACATGGATTATGACAAGGTGTATATTGATGACCTTGAAGAACTCAAAAGGAGAATCGAATCCGGTGAGTTCGTGGAAAGGGTTGAAAAAGAAGTCGGCGAGCTTCTGATCGTTCATGAAAAAGAAAAATAAAAGCTTAAGGACAAGACACCATGCCTAAAGAAAAAAATGGGATTGAAGAACAGATTGAAAAGAAAATAAGAGATGCCTACCAGGAGAAATTCCCGGTTTCAAAAAAGCGTCATGAAGAACTGATCAATTATATTCCCGGTGGTGCAACCCGAAGTTTAAGTTATTTCAAGCCTTTCCCCATCCATATCGAATCAGGGGAGGGTGCCTTTGTCTTCTCCCCTGAGGGACACAAACTCCTGGATATCACCAATGCCTATGGCGCCATTGTCCATGGGCATGGTGACCCGGATGTGGTCAAAGCGGTTCAGGCCGGGATTGTGAAAGGGTCCCAGTATTCAAGCCCCACCCAGGGCCAGTACAAGCTTGCAAAACTTTTGTGCGAAAGGGTTCCGGGGTTTGACCGGGTCAGGTTTCTGAATTCCGGTACCGAAGCCACCCTGTTTGCCATGAGGACGGCTAGGGCCTATGCGGGGAAAGATAAAATCCTGAAAATGGTGGGCGGTTATCACGGCACCCATGACAGCGTGGCCGCCTCCACCAAGAAAAACGTCATCACAGCCGGTATTCCCAAGGGCATGACCCAGGATATGCTGGAGGTGACCTTTAATGATTTTGATGCTTTGGAACAAAAGGTCAGGGAAAATGCCTCTGAACTGGCCGCCGTTATTATGGAGCCCTTTTTGGGGGCCGGAGGGGTGGTGCTTCCGAAAAAAGGGTATCTGGAGCATGTGCGCAAAGTCACCCAGGACCATAAAGTCCTCCTGATTTTTGATGAAATTTTTTCTTACCGGGTGGATACGGGCGGATGCCAGAAGCTCTGGGGTGTGACACCGGATTTGACAACGGTGGGAAAGGTGGTGGGCGGAGGGCTTCCCATTGGCGTGTTTGGCGGGAAAAAAGAAATCATGAACATTTATTGTCATGAAAATACCGACAGGCCCCTTTACCATTCCGGGACCTTTAACGGCTATGAAACCGTGATGCAGGCCGGTTATGCAGCCTTGTCCAAATATGATGAAAAGGCCGTGGCCTATATCAACGGCCTTGGGGAAAGGCTTCAGGAAGGGCTCTTGAAAAGTATCAAGACCAATGGATTGAGGATCCAGTCCAACCGGATCGGGTCTCTTCTGAACCTTCATTTTTATAATGAACCCATCACCACGGCAGAACAGGTTCTGAAGTCGGAAGAAAAGCTACATGCCTTGATGCACCTGTCCCTTTTAAACAAGGGGGTTTTTAACATCCCCAGGGGGTTGTTCATCCTGTCGACGGCCATGACCAACAAGGAAATTGATTTTCTGGTGGATAAAATAGATGAAACCTTAAAAGAATTGTTGCCATTAATTCAAGAAAATTATAACCATTTACTCTTGTAATAAGGTTTGATTAATGTATTTCAAAAAGAGAAAATAAATGGTTCTGGACAAAATTGACAAACAGATTTTAAACACGCTTCAGGAGAATGGCAAAACAACCAATTCCAAACTGTCTAAAATTGTCGGGATTTCAGCCCCTGCAACCCTCGAAAGGGTCAAGCGGCTTGAGCTTGCAGGGGTGATTTCCCATTTTACGGCTGTATTGGACCCGGAAAAGATCGGGTTTTCGATCATGGCCATGGTCAGTATAAGCCTGAGTTTGAGCAGCCTGTCCTCGGTGGCGGCCATCAAAAAACGGTTTGTTTCCCTGGATGAGGTGGTGGAATGTTACCAGATTGCAGGGGCCAATGATTTTGTACTGAAGGTCATTGCAAAGGACATTAAGGCTTACGGAGAGTTTATGAATAAAAAGCTCACCCAGATAGAAGGAATTCAAATCATTAAATCCTCTTTTGTGATTGACAATGTCAAGGAAAAGAAGATGTTTGTCCTTGACCTGAATGAGGAATACGGAGTCTAGAAAATATTACATTTTTCAACAGGAGAAGCAAACAATGGATAACAAAATCATTATAACAGCCGCCATTACAGGGTCTGTTCATATTCCCACCATGAGTGAATACCTCCCCATAACCCCTGATCAGATTGTGGAGGATGCCGTCAAAGCCCATGAGGCCGGTGCCGCCATTGCCCATATCCACGTGAGAAATCCTGAAAACGGGTTGCCCGTATCAGATCCGGCCCTTTTCATGGAAGTATGCAGCAAGATCAAGAAGCGATGCAATATGATTCTTCTTCCCACCACCGGCGGCGGCATGAACCAGACCACGGAAGAGAAACTCATCCCCATAAAAATGCTGCGCCCTGAAATGTGCTCGTTTGATCCGGCGCCCTTTAATTTCGGTATTTTTCAGATTGCCGGCCGGTTCAAGGAATATAAATATGCCTGGGAAAAGGACTATCTCGAACTCTGCAAGAATGTGACCTTCAGACCGACGTTTAATGACGATCTCATCTATGGAAAAGCCTTTCTTGAAATCGACACCAAGCCGGAGCTGGAAATCTATGAGTTGGGCCATATCTCCTATGTGAAATGGCTGTTGGAAGAAAATATGCTGAAAGCACCGGTTCATCTCCAGTTTGTATTCGGTCCCATGGTGGGATGGATGGTGCCGTCGGTCAAACACCTGGTATTGATCTACGACGAGGCAAAGGAAGTTCTGGGGGAAGGCAATTTTACCTGGTCCGTGGCTGCCGGCGGCAGATTCCAGATCCCCATCACCAGCACGGCCATGGCCATGGGCGCACAGAATATCAGGGTCGGGCTTGAGGATTCCGTATATGCCGGCAAGGGTATCATGGCAAAGGCCAGTGCCGACCAGGTCAACATGGTCAAACGGATCGCCAAGGAAATGAGCCTTGAACCGGCGACCTCCGACGAAGCAAGACAGATTCTCAAACTTAAAGGAATCGATAAGGTGGCGTTCTGATTTTTTGAAAACCCTTTTTATATTAGGGCGTTTTTTAAAAACAGATGCGATTTGACAGAATAATGAAAAAAAGGAGGGCATCGTTGAATTATTCAGGTTATGCTTCAATTCATGCTCGGCATATTCCTAGCAAGGTTTGCCTGATCGAAAGAACCCCGGCAACGGGAGGAAGACGATCCTTTACCTGGAAGGAATTTAATGACGAGATCAACAGAACGGCGAATTATCTATCCAAGGAACTGGGGGTCAGGCATGGGGATTTTGTCATGCACCTTCAGAAAGATTCTCTGGAATGGCTGATCACCTATTTTGCCGTCATCCGCCTGGGCGCAGTCGTTGTTCCATTGAATTTTCGTTTTGAGACCTCTGATGTCCTCTATGCCGCTGAAGTTTGCAAACCGGATGTTTTTATTCTCGGATCTGAATTTTTAGGGGTGGTTCAGCCGGGGCAAAAAGATCTTGCGACCATTAAAAACTATATCTGTATCGGCAAAGATATTCCCAAAGACATGATCGATTTCAAAACCATCCAGGCATATCCGGACACATCGGATGCCCTGGTGGACGTTGAACGGGACCACGACCTTGCCATGATGTTCACTTCCGGAACAACAGGAAAACCAAAACCTGTCCTTCATACCCATTATTCCATCAATAATACGGCCATTGGAAACGGTATGACTTATTTTGTCCAGAAGGATGATAATTATCTGTTCTTTTTACCCTTATATCACAGCGGCACCATGTTTTTATGGGCTCCTTTTTATGCCACCGGAGCAACCGGGACCATCATCAGGGATTTCCGCGACCCCAAATGGATTATTGAAGCCGTTGCCGAGGAAAAGTGTACGGACATGCTCTTTGTGGTTCCCATCGGTATTGCTGTTTTAAATGCCATTGCAAAGGGTGATCTGAAACTTGACAACTATGATCTTTCTTCGTGGAAATATATGGAGATCGGAGCCCAGCCCGTCCCCTTCGATATCATGAAACTCCTGGTGGAAAAACTGCCCTGCGCCGTATCCAATATTTACGGTATTACCGAGGGGGGCGGCGGGGGCTTGTTTAACCTCTACCCCGAGGATGTTCTTTCCAGACCCGGTTCCATCGGTAAACCCACCTTCGGGGTTGAGGCCAAAATTGTCGGGCCCACCGGGGAAGAGTTGCCCGATGGCCAGGTGGGCGAACTTATCTTCCGGACGCCCCGGATGATGCGGGAATATTATTCAAACCCTGAAAAAACAAAAGAAACCATAAAAAATGGTTGGCTTTATACCGGAGATTTACTAAAGAAGGACAAAGACGGATATTTTTATATCGTTGACCGGATGAAGGATATGGTCACCAGCGGGGGTGAGAATATTTTTCCGGTTGAGATTGAAGATGCACTGATGGATCATCCCGACATTGATGATGTGGCATGCATCGGATATCCGGATGACAGGCTGGTGGAAATCGTTCTTGCCGTTATTCAGACCAAAGAAGGAAAAGAATTGACTGAAGAAGAGGTGATCGAGTTTGCAAAATCCAAACTTTCCCTTTACAAGGTCCCGCGCAAGGTCATTTTTGACCGGGTCCCGCGGAACCCCACAGGAAAGTTGATGAAACCGCAACTCCGGGAAAAATACACCGGTCGAAGGGAGGCATTTAAAAAATTAGATTAGACACAAAACTGCGCTGTTTTGCTTGACTTCATCCTGAATTGAAAAAACGCTGCCGTTGAGCGCGCCGAGTGAAGTGATAATTAGTTTGATTCCAAAAAAGTTGAAACCGGTGTAGGGCTTTTCATCAAGGCTTATACCACAATTTATAAACTTAACGTAAAGGAAAGGAACTAAGTTATGAAGCTGAAAAGATTTTTAGTACTACTGCTTGTTTTGGTGGTCGGATCATTTATGTTCATTGCCCCGGTATCTTCAGAAGACAAACCGGATCCTCTGGCAAAATGGGCGCCTCAATTCGATCCCAAGGGCGCAAAATACAAATGCGTTGTTTCAAACGTATCCACACCGGCCCTGGTCGGAACCTATGCAGGCTTTGAAATCCGAGATGAGCTCTGGAAAAGGACCAACGGTCAGATCTATCTGGATTACAAACCCTTATCCATCCTGGGCGGAGAAGTCGAAGTGCTAAACATGGTCCAGATGGGGGCTGTTCAAGGCATCAGCGTCAGCTCCGTAGCTTCCACCAACCTCGGACCCCGGTTTGGCGTTGTCAACCTGCCCTTCCTGGTGGACTCATTTGCAAAACTGGATAAATTCACCGGCAACAAAGTACTTTTCGACCATTTTCTCATGGCGGCCGACCATCAGGGCATGACGGCCCTTGATATCACCGGTTACGGCAACTATGGCTGGGCCACCAATAATCCCGTCAAGACCCTTGATGACGCCAAGAAAGTAAAGTTCAGAATCGCAGAGGCCGCCGTTAACCAGCTTGCCTATAAAAACTGGGGATTCAACCCGGTTTCCATGCCCTGGACCGATGTTCAGGTGGCTCTGAAACAAGGTGTTATCGATGGTCTGGATCATACACCGGCCGTTTGCAACCTGACCAAGAAATTTGAAGTGGCCAAGTATTTTACCCAGCTCAATTATGCCCAGGGTCTTTTTATCTGGCTCTTTAACAAAGCCTGGCTGCAAAGTCTTCCCCAGGATTTGAGAGAGACCTTTATTAAAACCGTAAACGATGTCTGCATTGAGAACAGAAAAAGAACCGCCGTCTGGGAAGAAGAACAGATCGCGGCTTCCAAGGCTACCGGTGTGGAATTCATCAAATTGTCCGATGCCGATATGAAAATCCTGAAAGATCAGAGTAAGGGCACCTACGACACCTATGCCAAGGAAATCAACCAGATTAACCCCGGCGACACATACAAACCGGCCAATTACCTCCAGGAAGTTATGGATTTCCTGAAATAACCTGTAATTCAGTCATTATTAATTAAAAAGAATAGGACCTGGTTTATGATTGGAAATATTTCAAAAAAAATCGATACATTCTTGACCCACATCGAAGAATGGAGCCTTTTTATTATTGTGATGGTGTCCCTGATCTCGCTGTTTGCCAATGTGGTGCTGCGGTATGGATTCGGCTATACCCTTGCCTGGAGCGAGGAGCTGGGGCGTATTGCCATGGTGTATACCACCATGCTGGGAACCAGCCTTTCCGTGAAAAGGGGGGCTGTCATAAGAATCGACGCACTGGTTCAGATTGTACCCAAACTTAAACCGGGTCTGACTTTTTATTCCAATATATTGATGATGTTTTTTTCCGGGATGATCATCTATTACGGGTATACCATGACCCTTCTTCAGTATACCACCCATCAGAAAACCATCATCATGCAGATCCCCCTTGTGATTGTCTACGCCATCATGCCTTTGATGGGTATTATGACCTTGATCAGGACAATACAGGTATTGGCTCAGGACATTAAAAATCTCAGGCAGAAGCAGTAAAGGGGAGAAGCGTAATGCATTCAAACGACATCATCATCATGGCGATCCTTTTGGGTTGCCTCATTTCTTATGTTCCGGTTTTTTTGAGCCTGTTTATCGCCTCCACCGTGGGGTTCCTTTTTTTCCTGGACATGCCCCTGGGCATGATGGTCCAGACCCTGTTCAGGAGCGTGGATAATTTCGGGCTTGTTGTGGTTCTGTTTTTTGTTCTCTGCGGAAATATCATGACCAAGGGGAAAATGGTGGAAAAGCTCATCAGTTTTGCCAATTCCATGGTAAGCTGGCTACCGGGGGGTCTCGGTATGGCCGGGGTCATCGGCTGCGGGCTTTTCGGCGCCATTTCCGGGTCCACCGTTGCAACCGTTGTGGCCCTGGGCGGGTTCATGATCCCGGCCCTCCTGAGAAACGGATATGACGAAGATTACACTGTTGGGCTCATGACCACCTCCCCGAACCTGGGAGTCATCATCCCGCCGAGCATCAGCATGATTTTTTATTCCATGATCAGCAATGTGTCCCTGGAAGGGCTGTTTCTGACTGGGTTCATCCCTGGGATCATCATTATCTTCTGCGTCTGTCTCTACACCTATGTGAAATTCAGGGACCGCAAAGATATCAAACGGTTGCCCAGACCCGAGTTTAAAGATCTTATCGGTATCTTCAAGGACGGGTTCTGGGCCATTATGCTCATCGTGATCATCTTTGGCGGTATTTTTACGGGCGCGTTTACAGCCAATGAGGCTGCGGTTGTGGCCAGCATTTATGCCTTTTTCGTGGAACTGGTCATTTACAGATCCATGAATTTCAAAGATGTCAAGGATGTCTGTGTCAGTTCAGCCCTGACCACGGCCACCCTGCTGCTCATCGTGGCCTGCGCAACGGTCTTCGGCCGGTACCTGACCTTTGAGAATGTTCCCAACCGGGTGGCGGAACTGGTGATCAGCAGCATTCAGTCGCCCTGGGTTTTTCTTTTAACCATGAATATCCTGCTCCTGATTGTCGGCATGTTCATGGATATTATTTCGGCCACCCTGATCCTGGGGCCGGTATTTCTGCCCCTGCTCAGTGCGTTTAACGTGGACCCCATGCATTTCGGGCTTCTCATGACCGTAAACCTGGCCATCGGATACTGCACCCCGCCCATGGGGGTCAGTCTTTTTGTTGTCGGGTCCATGACCAAAAAGGATATCATCTATGTGACAAAGGCGGCCATGCCGACCATGATTATTCAGATTGCCGTATTGCTCTTTTTGACCTATATGCCGGATGTCGTTCTTTTCCTGCCGAAACTTTTCGGCTATCATCAGTAGATTCTGAAAATTTTCGGATAGGCCTGATAAAAAAGACCGGGATTACAAAGAAGAACTCCTTCTGAATCCCGGTCTTTGTTTTATATAGCGGTCTTAAATGCCTTTATTGGAGATATTTTTGTCGTGCAGCACCCTTTCCTGGATGCCCCTTGAAACCTGCCAGGTTTTTTCAAACTCGTTCCAGAATTCCTTGTTTTCATTTTTCCAGCCTTTTCCAAACCGCTGGTTAAAATGGTTTCCGAGTTTTTCAAACAGGAGTTTCCATGCGGGTTTTCCCTTGCTCTGTTCTCCCATGAGGTCTTCGATCAAAGAGTCCAGCTCACTTAAATGTTCTTTGGAGAGATAGGAAACCGCCCCTTTTTTAATGGACTGCATCAAAGAATCCGGGTTCATGGAATTGGCCGTCAGCATGATGGCGGGAATACTGCGCGCCACACATTCTTCCAGCAGTTGAATGCCGTTGACGCCCATGATATCCAAAATGGCAAGATCATATTGGGTTCCCGCGATTTTTTCCGAGGCGGATTCATAGTCCTGGGCAAAATCCACATTCGCGTCATCTAAAATTTCCTGTATGGTTTCGATGACATCCCATTCGTCATCAACGGCCAGTATATGTTTTCCCTTAAGAAAAGAAACCGGTTGTGTCATGTAGTGATCTCCTTATAGAATTCATAAAAAAGGTATCGGCTGGTTTTTTCCTATTAAAATTTTGCAGATCCCCTTAAAATGAGGATAAATATTAATTCAATGAATCATTCTTCCTAAGATTATAAAGTAATTAAACTTATGGAAAAAGTCAAGTGATTCCATGGGTTATAGAAAAAAAAGTCTCTATAATTTCATTGCCTTAAAACTCGGGCAAAAGGGATTAGAATAATTCCAACTGGATATCTGTAGGGCCCTTGGCTTTTTTCTTCGGCACAAGGTCCGGGAGCGGGGAGACGTCTCCCCCTTGGCGGAAATCCGGTTGCGGGTCATCGGAATAAAGGGCGTGCAATGATTTTTTTGTGGGTTGTGTGACTTCCTTCAGCTCATTGAGAATGATCTCTCTTTCCTGCCGGGTGATGACCGGGAACCCATAGGGCAGGTTCCGGTGCTTGATGGGTTTTCCGGCCGCAGTTCTCTCTGCGATAAAGGAAAGATGGGCCTTCAGCCGGGTTTCCGTGATTTCCCCGGCAAGTCGGATGATATTGTTTTGAATTCCTGTTATGGAATCCAGAAATCCTTTTTCGATTTCACACCCGATAGAGTTTCTCGCTGCAGCCATGGCCGCTGCAAGGGTGGTCCCGGTGCCGAGAAAGGGATCCAGGACAGTGTCGTTTTTAACGGAATACATATTGATGAGCCGGTAGGGCAGCTCAAAGGGAAAGGCCGCGCTTCTCTTCCTTAAATCCTTATCATGGAGAGCCTGGCGGCTGCCTTTGATATCAAACCAGATGTCGGAAAAATAAAGATTTCTTTCTTCCCAGAAAATGGCGCTCTGTCTCCGGTTCTGTTTTTCAGTGTCCGATGAAAATTCCCGTTTGCCGCCCTTTCTCAGTATCAATATATATTCATGCTCCAGGGTGACATAGGCACCGGCCGGCAGCATGCCGGAGCCCATGAATTTATTGGGCGCATTGGTTTGTTTTCGCCAGATAATCATGGGCAGGGCCGTAAACCCGATCTGAAGAAGATGCCGAAGAATCCGGGTATGGTTCGAATAAACGGCAAAATCCGACTGAAGGGTTCTTACGGCATCCCCGATATTGATGCAGGCAAAGCCTCCTTTTTTCAAAACCCGGAAGGCTTCATCCCATACCGGATCAAGGATTTGGTGCATGAGTTCAAAGGCTTTCGGGCCTTGTTTTTTTTGAAGGGCCAGGGCCAGGGCTTTGTCCCGGCCGGCAAAAAGACCATCCCACATTTCAATCATGGGATAGGGTGGAGACGTGACAATGAGGTCAATGCTGTCGGATGGGATTTTATCCATCTTTGCCGCATCCCGGATCAGGAGGGTATGGGTGGTTTCCATGGGGCTCTCATACTGTTTAGTTTATGATAATCATCTCTCTTGGTAACATAAGCGGTCCGGCAATTAAAATTCAAAAGCCGAGTATACCAGCCGCCAAAGGCTTTGTATATGATTTTGTCGTTGGATCGAGAGGGGATATTTTCAGGGTTTTCTATCCGGGATAAAAGGAGGCGGGATAAATAGATTGACGATAATTCAATGAAATTATATGGTGAGAAAATTTTAAGTGAGGCCAAAGGGCAGAGGATAAAGGATGAATAAACCATTCAAGGCCGGTGTGGTTCAGTTTGATGTGGAATGCGGCCGGATTGAGGACAATTTTGCAAAATTATCAGAACAACTGGAGACGCTGGCATCTGCAGATGTTTCCCTTGCCGTTCTTCCGGAGATGTTTTCCTGTTCCTTTGATAATGAGAATCTGAAAGTCCATTCACGATCGACCCCGGACATTATCGAAAGGCTTTCCAACCTCGCGCTGGACCATGGAATGGCCATGGCAGGCACCCTCCCGGAACAGGAAGAAGGCCGGATTTTCAATACCATGGTATTCATTGATACGGATGGAAAAATTAAAGGAAAATACCGGAAACTCCATCTTTTCAGGCTCACGGGGGAGCATTTGTATTATACTTCAGGAAATGAGGTGATTACCGTGGATTCAACCCTGGGCCGGATCGGGCTCATGACCTGTTATGATCTGCGGTTTCCCGAGGTTGCAAGGGCCTTATTCCTCAAGGGCGCTCAACTCATTGTGGTTTCCGCCCAATGGCCGGAACCTAGGAAAGACCACTGGGAAACCCTTATCAAAGCAAGGGCCATTGAAAACCAATTGTTCATGGTCTGTTCAAACCGGACAGGAACGGAGGCGGGTCTGACCTTTCCTGGGATGTCCATGATTGCCGACCCCGTGGGAAAAATTCTTGCCCATGCCGGTGGCAATCCCACCGCTGTCTTTGCAGAAATCGATCCTGAGGCCGTGCGAACCATAAGAACCCTGATTCCCTGTACGACGGACCGTCGGGCGGAGGTGTATGGATAAGATCCTCGGATTCGAAGAGATTAAGGACCGTTGCGCGCAGTATAAGGCTGACGGAAAAAAAATTGTTTTTACCAACGGATGTTTTGATATCTTACACGCCGGCCATGTGAAATATTTGACAAGGGCGGCTGGATTCGGGGATATTCTAGTCCTGGGGCTGAATTCCGACCATTCGGTGAAATGTATTAAAGGGGAAAAACGGCCGGTGATAGGGCAGAACCATCGCGCCTATGTTCTTTCAGCCCTTTTTTGCGTGGATCATGTGGTTCTTTTTGATGAACCCGACCCGAGGCGGTTGATAGAGGCTGTCTGTCCCGATGTCCTGGTAAAGGGGGCGGACTGGCAGGAAAATGAGATTCTCGGCGGCGATTTTGTAAGACAGAACGGGGGAAGGATCGAGAGGGTTGATCTGGAGCCCGACATTTCCACGACACGGATCATCCGGCGGATCGGTGAACTCTATTATGGAAGATAAGGATATCCGGGTCTATGAATTTGAGCATTTGAAAGAAGACGCCCATATTGTTCACGGCGTTTTTACCCGGAATGGGGCCGGTAGACATGCCTTTGATTCCTCAACTGCCGATATGGATTCCGGGAATGGATATTCGCCTGCTGCCGACAACAGAAGATTCATCACCCGGAAAATGGGGCTGGCTCCCCTTGTGTTTTTGAATCAGGTTCACGGGGATACAATCAAGATCTTAAAGAAAGAAGACCATGATTTGTCAAATCTTTTTGAGATTGAAAAACAAGCATACCAGGCAGATGGTGTCATTACGGATATGAAGGGGGTGTTTCTTGTGATCCAGGTGGCCGATTGCCAGTCCGTCATGCTCTATGATCCGTATAAAAAAGTCATCGCAAATATCCATTCCGGCTGGCGGGGAAGTGTATTGAATATTATCGGCAAATGCGTGGATAAAATGGTTCGGGAATTCAGTTGCCGGCCGGAAAACCTTCTGGCCGGAATTTCTCCTTCCCTTGGACCCTGTTGCGCGGAATTTATTCATTATAAAGATGAACTCCCTGAAGGTTTATGGAAGTATAAGCATAGGGAAAAAGACTTTTTTGATTTCTGGGCCATGAGCCGGGACCAACTCGCAGAAAAAGGGGTTAAAAAAGAAAATATCAGAAATATGGAAACCTGCACCAAATGCCGTACGGATATTTTTTATTCCTACAGGGGAGAAAGAACCATCAGGCGGTTTGCCTGTGTGATTTCCATGATTTGACCCGGTGTTTTTTTCACATTGACTTGGGATTCAGCATATGCTATTTGCTCTCAAGATAAATTGATCTTTGATGGTCGGAAAAAGGGTAAGAAAGGCTTTAGATGAAGAAAGAAACCGGCAGTGTATTCAGGGAACTCGGATATTTTGCCAGCCTTGGAATGTCGGTGGCGCTTGCTATTTTTCTGGGGCTTTTCCTGGGCCTCTGGCTGGACAAGAAATTTGGTACAGACCCGGTTCTGATGTTTATCGGCCTTGGGCTGGGGATTGCCGCAGGGTTCAGCAATATTGTCAGGGCAGGGAAAAAGGGAAGAAAATTTTAATGCAGGATGTTCAGAAGATCGTTGATTTTATTACAACTTCAAACTGGTTGATCTTGTTTTTTGCAGGATTGATCGGCGTGATGGCGACCCCAACGGAATTTGCCCTGGGGATCGTCCTTGGCGGTTTGATTGCGGTCATTAATTTTCATCTTCTGAAAAAAACCCTGAAAACCGCTTTCAGTACCCAAAGTGTATCAGAGAATGGGCGCTCTGTGGTGGGGGGCACTCTGATTAAATATTATATTCGATTTGGAATAAGCGGGTTGATTATTTATCTGCTTATATCAAAACATATTGTTCATCCGCTGGGTCTTCTGGCAGGTCTATCGGTGGTGGTGGCAAGCATGTTCCTGGCGACTGTGCTTGAGTTAACAAGATTATTTTTCAAGGAGGCGGTATAAAGTGGAACATCCATATTTAATTCTTACTTCATTGTTCGGGCTGTTTGGTCTGGACGGATGGGCGGCAAAAAATCCCCATGTAACCTATATGTGGCTGGCAATGATTGTTCTGATTTTTTTCGGCTGGCTGGGCGGAAAAAGTATCTCCATGGTGCCGAAGAAAGCACAGAACGTATTTGAAGTTCTGATTTCAGGTCTTGAAGACTTCATGGTCACCATTACCGGAGATGAAGGAAGAAAATCTTTCCCCCTGGTTCTGACCATATTCATTTTTGTTCTGTTCGGCAATCTCATGGGACTTGTTCCTACGTTTTTTCCGCCCACGGCAAATATCAATACCACCCTTGGCCTGGCCATCATCGCCGTTGTATGGAGCCATGTGATCGGTATTCAACTGCATGGCGTAAAATATATCAAGCATTTCCTCGGGCCCATACCGGCTATGATCCCGCTTTTCCTGCCCATTGAAATCATCGGTCATACCGCAAGGGTTTTATCCCTGACCTTCCGTCTTTTCGGAAATATGGCCGGGCATGAATTGGTTACGATTATTCTGTTGACCCTGGGCGGTATGTTTCTGGCACCCCTGCCGGTAATGGCCCTTGGGACCTTTGTGGCCCTGGTTCAGGCCCTGGTATTTTTCCTTCTCTCCACCATGTATATTGCCGGTGCGATTGAAGAAGCCCATTAATTAGGCGTTTTACGGGAAACGGAAGAAGCCCGTTATTTTATATTAATTTTTTATTCAAATAAGGAGTAAAACATGGAATTTCTAGTAGCAAGTGTTTGGGCAGCAGGTCTTGCCATCGGTATTGCAGCCTTTGGTGCTTCCATTGGTCAGGGTCTTGGTCTTTCAGCCGCAATGAGCGGTATTTCAAGAAATCCGGAAGCAGCCGGTAAAATTCAGGTTAACATGCTGATCGGTCTTGCCATGATCGAATCTCTTTGTATTTACGCATTGGTTGTCGCCTTGATTCTTATGTATGCTCATCCCGCACTGACTGGTGCAGTAAAAGCAGCATTTGGCGCATAAGCCGAAAATCTGAATCAGACAGATAGTTTTGGGGGTAAGACGGTTTTTGTCTTACCCCCTTTTTTATGCCCGTTAATGATTTTTCTTGCCTGGCCCTGCCGATATTGTTATATTTTTCGTGAACTTGCAGCGGTCTGAGACGGTATCAGACAAATTTTTATAATCTTTGTGTGATTTTTAAGGTGGTCAAATGAATTCCCAGTCCATTGAGTTTGACAGGGTCAAGGCAGATTCACCCTTACCGAAAATGGTTCGCAAATCATTTCGTATTCCGGTTGAAGATCAAAAAAATATTTGGATAATGATTAATAATACACCATATCCGGTTCAGGATATCGGTCTTGAGGGTATCGCCATTACGGATGGGAGCTGCCTGACCTTTGCCGTGGACCAAGTCCTTTCAAACTGCGAGCTTTACTATTTTGACAGGTCCATCAAACCGCTGAATGGACATATCGTGCATATATCAACGGCTCTGGGTCAGGATTGGAAATATGGGATACACTGGGAGGGGCTTGAAAAAAAGGTTTCTGATCGGATTTTGAGCATTGTCTGCGAGATGAAGTCACAATTTCTGAAAAAAGATCAGGGTCCCGCTGAGCATATCTGATAAAAGTAATGAATAAAAAAAATGATATTATGGACAATATTCTTGTCGGGCATGGAGATGAATTTGCGGTTAATGCCATTCTTGAGGAACTTGAGAAGGAGGATTAGTGGTCATTATCGTTTGTCCGAAATGTGAAAAAAAGCATACTGTTAATTTAGATACGATTAAGGAAAATGCAGTACCGGGAAAAAATATTGCAGCGCGATGTAAATCCTGCGGGCATAAATTTCCTGTGGCTCTTGATGACCTTTTTGCACAAGACAAAGAACCGGTCGCGGAATCAAAATCAGCCATCCGGAGAATTTGTGTCACCTTGAGCAAAGGCGGTGTCGGCAAGACCACCACCTCCGTCAATCTGAGTGCCGGCCTTGCCCTTGCCGGGTATAAGGTGCTTCTGGTGGATACCGATACCCAGGGTCAATCCTCCTATATCCTGGGAACAAAGCCGAGAGCAGGTCTGACTGAACTTCTGACAAAAGAGCTGAGCCCGGAAGAATGCATCATCCGGGTCCGGAAAAATCTCTGGCTCCTGTCCGGGGGAAAATCCCTGGCAGGGGTAAAAAGAATCATCGACCGGAAAAGTTTCGGGGCCGAATGGACCGTGTCCGAGGCCTTAAAAGGACTTGATCACCGATATGATTATGTTATCATTGATACGGCGCCGGGCTGGGATCAATTGAACGTCAATGTTCTTTTTTATGCGACGGAAGTCCTGGTGCCTGTGGCGCTGGAGGTCATGCCGCTTCAGGGATTGGCCGAATTCATGAAAAGTTTGGGGTCCATCCAGAAATACAGAAAAGAGATTGTTCTGAAATATATTGTTCCGACCTTTATGGATACACGGGTCAAAGGTCCGGAAGCCATATACACTCAGCTCAAAAAGCTTTATCCGGAATATATCTGCACACCCATACGTTACAGCGAAAGCCTTTCCGAGGCCCCGTCCTATGGGAAATCCATATTTGAGTTTGCCCCCGGCTCCACCGCATCCGCCGATTACAGGGAACTCGTGAAAAAAGTGACACAGGATAATCGGTCCGCCCTTCTTTAACCAGGCAAAAAGGCCCGGCATGATCCGGTCCGGATTAAATGCAGGGCCTTTTTGCCTGGTTAGGATTACAAACTATCGATTTCTTCTCTCGGGATAACCCTGATATTTTTTTCGCTTAATATTTTCAATGCCTTGTTATGATCATCAAAACGAAAAACCATGACGGCATTTTTACATCTGGGGCTTGAAAATGCGTACATGTATTCCACATTGACTTCATTTTCGCTGAGCGGATCCAATATCTGATTTAATCCGCCGGGCTGATCTATGACCTCAACAGCCATGACTTTGGTGAATCCAACGGTAAATCCTTCTTTTTTCAGGGCTTTTTCAGCCTTTTCATTGTCGTTTACAATCAGTCTCAGGACACCGAAATCCGTTGTATCGGCCAGGGACAAGGCTCTGATATTGACCCCGGCATCCCTTAAGATCGCAGTGACTTCCGCGAGACGGCCTTCCTTGTTTTCAACAAATATGGATATCTGCTCTGCAAACATGATTTTTCTCCCCTTGACCTCAATATTGATTCAAATGGTTAATACAGTTTTCCCTTGAATACAGGTTTTCTTTTTTCAAGGAAAGCCCCAGTTCCTTCCTTGGCATCTTCACTGACCATGGTTAGGCCGAAGGCATCATTTTCGATCCTGCATCCGGTCTCCAGATCGGTTTTCAGACCGTTCAGGATGACCTCCTTGGCCGCCCTCAAGGCCACCCTGCCCCTGGATGCGATGAGTTCTGCGGTTTTCATGACGTCTTCCATGAGCGTTTCATGGGGGCAGACCTTGTTGACGATGCCATAGGCCAGAGCTTCCGCAGCCTTGATATTTTTTCCGGTAAAGACCAGCTCCCGGGCCCGGTTTGCACCGACAAGTCTTGCCAGGCGCTGGGTCCCGCCAAATCCGGGAATCAGTCCCAGGGTGATTTCAGGCAGACCGAAAATGGCTTTCTCCGACGCATAAATAAAGTCACAGGCCAGGGCGGCCTCAGACCCTCCACCCAGGGCAAATCCGTTGACAGCGGCAATGGCAGGGATGGGCAGATCTTCAATTTTTGAAAAAACTTTCTGCCCTTTGCGGGAAAAGGTTTTTGCTTCAAGGGGATTCATTTTTACCAGCTCGGCAATGTCTGCACCGGCCACAAAGGCCTTATCGCCTGCACCGGTAAGGATCAGGACACGGATTTCCTGATTCTCCCTGATCTGGTCCAGGGCCAGGTTGAGTTCATCAAACAGGGCATTGTTCAGAGCATTCAACGCTTTGGGCCGGTTAAAAAACAAGGTGGCAATAGGTCCTTTTGCTTCAAGAATAATGTTTTCAAACGACATGTGGGTCTCCTTTATAATCTATAATTGTTTTGGATTGGTGGTATCGATATATTTTTCAATTCCATCGGCGATGGATTCGCAAATGGCATTTTGATAGGCGTCTTCCATGAGGCGTTTGCCTTCTATTTTATGGCTGATAAAAGAGGCCTCAATGAGGATGGAGGGCATCCTCGCGCCCAGAAGAACATAAAAGGGAGCCTGTTTTACCCCGAGATCGGTAATTCCTGAATATTTTGCCTTCATTCCCTTTATAAAATTCTGGTGAACAATATTGGCCAGCCTTGTGGATTCTTCGATTTTGGCATTTTTCATGAGATCACTTAAAATATAGTCCAGATCCGAAATGTTTTTTTCAGAGGTTGCGTTTTCTCGGGCTGCTACGGCTATGGCCTGGCTGTCCGTGGCAAGGTTGAGAAAATAGGTTTCAATGCCCTTTAGATTTTTATTTTTGGCAGCATTGCAGTGAAGGGAGATAAACAGGTCTGCCCTTTGTGTATTGGCAATGGCTGTTCTTTCCTCAAGGGTCAGTTTTTTGTCCTCGGTCCGGGTCAGCAATACCGTTAATTTTAGACGATCCCTTAAAATGGCGGCCAGCCGTTTGGCCATTTTCAGGACAAGATCTTTTTCCCATTGATTCGGATAATATCCAGGGGCTCCCGGATCTGATCCGCCATGTCCCGGGTCGATGATGATTTTCCTGACCCCCAGGGCAAACTGGCGTGTGATATTGGAAGATTGCAGGTTGTCGGTGGTGAGTCCTGTGCGCTGTTTTTCCGGGTCAGATTTTTCCGAATCCGCGATCACGGGTGCGGATGAAATGGGAGGGCTGCCGTTGGACCCTTTTCCCCAGACATCGATGACGATCCTGAAAGGGTCTTTTAAGGAAAATACCTTATAATTCTCAAAGGATTTGATATCCACCACCACCCGCACCGTGTGGGGGAGATATTGCCCGGCCCTGGCCTGGATCAGAAGATTGTCATTGATGGGAGTATGGTCTGCAATCCCTTTCCCCATCCGGGTTTGTTCAACATCAACATAAAGGCGTTGAAAAGGTTTGTTAATATCCGGGTCTTTGTTAAGCAGTCTATGGGAATAGGCTCGTTCGTGGCCGACATTAACGACGATCCTTGTATATTCCGGATTGGACCAGACCCTCAGGTCCGTCATAACGCTGTCGCCGGACGGGGATGAGATTGCGGGGGGTGAAGATGCCAAACCAGAGTCCTCCGGGGGAGCCGTTATCTCCGGTTCCGGTTTTTCCTCGTTCCGGCTTTCAGGTTCCGGAGGTGTTTCTTCCCGGTTGGGTTTTTTATTCTCAGGCTTCTCTTTTTCTTCAGCAGTTTTTTGGGCCGGGGCTCCGTTTTTGGTCGCCTCTTTTTTGGAAACCTTGGGATTGAATTTTGGTGAATCATCTGAAGGGGGTGGAGGCGGCTCTTCAACGGGAATCGGGGTTGAACTCGTAATGGATTTTAAAAGTGTTTGAGCGCTTCCGTTGTATGCGCTTTGAGGATATTTGTGTCTCAGGCCGGCCAGAAGATTGGCGGCCCGTTCCTGATGGGTTATTTTCCCGGAAATTCTTGCAAGGTTCAGGTTCAACTGGGCCGCCTTATACATACCGGCTGGCGCCCATGAGCTTTCCGGATACTGCCTTTGGATGGCCTCATATTTTGAAATGCAGTTGAGCCATTCCGTTTCCTTTTTTTTCAAGGATTCGGAATTTCTTAATTTTTTATAGCAGGCATCTGCCTGGAGGTATAGATCTTTGGCATTATCCGGCCATCCGTTAACAGGGAAAATTAAAATACCCGACAAGAGGATGAAGAAAAGAAAAAGGGCTCGTATGGATGGTTTAAGGGCCTGCATAGGTCATTTTAATGCTTTTTGTTTTAAATCGTTTAAAAAAATCATTGCTTCAAGGGGAGTCATACTGGAAATATCAATCTTTTCCAATATCTTTTTTAAAGAGGGGTCCCGGCTCTCAAATAATTCCAGTTGATGGGTATCGGCTTTCTTTTTTTTTTTCTTTTTTTCAGGTTCCGGCAGATTCATGGGCTGGGCTGTATTGTTTTTTTGTTCTGTTTTGGCCAGCATTCCCTTTGCAATATCAATGACCCTGTCCGGTACCCCGGCAAGCCGTGCCACCTGGATGCCGTAGCTTTTATTGGTTCCCCCCCGGACAAGCTCCCGTAAAAATACGATATTATCGTTGAATTCTTTAACCGCAATATTATAATTTTTAATTCTGGGCTTAAGCTCCTCCAGCTTTATCAATTCATGGTAATGGGTGGCAAACAGGGTTTTAACCCCTTTGCCGTCCAGATCATGAAGATATTCGGCAACGGCCCAGGCAATGCTCATGCCGTCATAGGTGCTGGTGCCCCTTCCGATTTCATCCAGAATGACCAGGCTTTTGGGGGTGGCATTATTGACAATATTGGCGGTTTCCTCCATTTCCACCATAAAGGTGCTCTGTCCTGAAGAAAGGTTATCCAGTGCCCCGACCCGGGTGAAGATCCGGTCTACAAGGGGGAGTGAGGCATTCCTGGCCGGAACAAATGATCCCATCTGGGCCATGAGGACCGTCAGGGCCACCTGACGCAACACGGTTGATTTGCCCGCCATATTGGGCCCGGTGATGAGCAGAATCTGGTTTTCCGTATTATCCAGGCGAATGGAATTGGGGACAAACCGCTCCCCTTTGATGAGTTTTTCCACCACGGGATGCCGGCCGTCTTCAATGATGACGGCATCATTTTCATTGATCAGGGGTTTGGTGTATCCGTTTTCCGATGCCGCAAGGGCAAGACCCTGGAGGGCATCCACCACGGCAATGAATTCCGCTGTTTTCAGGATCAGGAAGGATTTTAAAACCACCTGGTCCCGGAGGGTGCAGAAAATATCATATTCCAGCGCATTCCGTTTTTCCTGGGCATTGAGAATGGTGGATTCAACGGTTTTCATATCATCGGTGATGAACCTCTCCGCATTGACCAGGGTCTGTTTCCGGATATAGTGATCCGGGACGGATTCAGCCTGGGCCTTGGATACTTCGATAAAATATCCAAAAACTTTATTGTATCGGATCCGCAGGGAAGACAGTTTTGTTTTTTCCCGTTCCGTGGCCTCGGCCTTGGCAATCCAGGATTTTCCATCCCTGGAGATCAAAAGGAGTTCGTCCAGTTCAGGGTTGAAACCATCCTTAATGAGACCGCCCTCATTCAATACATGGGGGGCATCCTCCCGGATGGCCTTTTCAATAAGGTCGGCCAGGGATTCAAGCTCGTTTAAGGCAATATCATGATCTTCCAGCCTTTTCCCATTGATGAGATCGTTTTTAAACAGGCTCAATTCCTTAAACAGCAGGGGCAGCCGTTTTAAAGACCGTTTCAGGGCGATCATATCCCTTGCATTTCCCTGGCCCATGGAAATTTTGCTGCCCAGGCGTTCAAGATCGTATACGGATTTTAAATGGGTGATGATCAATTGATGGATATGGGCGGCCTTTGTGATTTCTTCAATACCGTCAAGGCGGCGCCGGATTTCTTGAATATCGGTCAGGGGATAACGGACCCAGTTTCTCATGAGCCGGGACCCCATGGATGTGACGGTCCGATCCAGGACATGGATGAGGGAGCCTTTTTTATCCAGGGTCTGGATATTAACGAGGAGTTCCAGGTTTTTACAGGATTTGTCGTCAATCACCAGGAAATTTTTCAGGTCATAGGGGCTGATCTGAAAAATATGTTTTGTCTCCTGAAGCTGGGTCTCTTTCACATAGGACAGGATGGCTCCGGCAGCAGAAATGGAGGCATTCATCCGCTCAATACCGAAGCCTTCGAGACCCCGGGTCTTAAACCGGTTTAAAAGCGCTTCCTTTGCTTCTTCAACATCAAAACAGGTTTTATCCAGAAAGGTGATCTGTCGCCCCTGAAATAGCCTAAGAAGAGGCTTAAAGGCAGGATCTGTTTCAAAATTCCCGGGCAGCAGGATTTCCCTGGGGTCTACCTTTAAGATTTCTTCCAGGAGCTGAGGGGGAATTTTGGATTGTCTGCTTTCCACCTCTGTGGTCTTAAAGGTTCCCGTGGAGATGTCAAGATAGGCGATTCCGGCAGCCTCGCGGGTTTTTGACAGGGCCAGGAGAAAATTATTGGAGGATTTGTCCAGAAGTGCTTCATTCAAGATCATTCCCGGTGTAATCACCCGGACCACTTCTCTTTTTACCAGGCCCTTGCCGGCCGAGGCCTCCTCCATCTGCTCACACACCGCCACCTTGCACCCGTTTTCGATGAGCCTTGCAATATAGGTGTCGGCAGCCCGGCAGGGAACTCCGCACATGGGAACCGGGGCCTCATCGTTCTTATTTCTTGAGGTCAGGGTGATTTCAAGGATGGAAGCCGCCTTGACGGCATCCTCATTGAACATCTCATAAAAATCTCCCATCCGATAGAATAGAATTGTATCTTTATGGGATGCTTTGATGGACAGGTACTGATCCATCATGGGAGTATTCTTTTTCGGATTCATGGGCTATCTTTTGAAACCAGGATCAATGGGTGACAACGGATTGTCAGGCGTCTGAGCCCCGGTTTGGGGCATCTTCCGGTAAATTCCCGTCAAAAGCAGCCTTGTTTTCAATTTCCTTTTTGATATAGGGGTCATGCTTAAACACATCCAGTTCTGTTTTTAATGACTCGATTTCTTTTTGAAGGCCGGCAATGCTTGTATCGCCTTTTTTGATCTGTCTTTTTAAGCCGAAAACCGCCACAAGGCCCTTAATGCCGGCCAGAATCAGGCCCAGGACAAAACAGATCCCAAAATAGGCGATATTTTGAAGCTGGGGCAGGGTCCAGCTCCACCCCGGAACTTTGAGATCAAAAGTCAGGATGGGGGTTGCCAAAAAATAAGGTTGATTCTGATAGACAAGGGTTCCGATAAGGGCCAGGATGATGAGCCAGAATAGGGTTTTTATGGTTTTCATTGATTCGCTCCATATTAGAAGATGGGTTAAAATAAATTTAAGTTTTGGTGATCATAGATTAAATCTGCTTTTTTTTCAATTCTTCTTTTCACAATAAACCGGCTTGGATATTGAATTTAAAGGGGTCTATCGGCTTTGTGTGAAACCGTTCAGAGGAAAACAGGGTTTATCCCTTTCACGGCCCGGTCCTTTGAAAAAAGGGTCCAGTCGAGAGCTTTGGGTAAAACTCCCTTTTCAACTTCAAAACAGGAGAAATGAAGATGAGGCGGCAGTTGTAGATTTTTCCGGGTATTACAGACCCTTGCAATGATTTCGTTTTTTTTTATCCAATGGCCAAGGGTGAGCCGGCTTTGGGTCTGGATATGGGCATAGGTGAAAACCACCTGTGTGCCCTCAGAACCCTCTTTTTCCGGGTCCACCACAAGGGTTTGGCCTAAAAAATCATCACAGACGTTGATGATGCGGCCGTCTTCCATGGCCGGGACCAGGATGGTGTCATCAAAACAGCATATCTCCCCCGGAAGAGTTCTGTAATAGGTAATATCAATCCCTTCATGGGCCGAGGCCCGGATGCCGAAATCTCCCCACCATTTATCCCTGCTTGAAAAAAGCATCCCGGAGTAAAAGAGCCATTGAACCACTTGGCCCTTTCCAAGGCCGTTGACCCTGGAAAGGGTTGCCAGATATTCCGGGAATCGTTTCATTACAAGGCTTTTAAGACTATCCGGTTGCCCGCAAGGTTGATATCTTCTATGGCAGCCTGAACCTCCATTCTTTCTCCTAGGAGCCCCTTTAAAAGAAAGGTCTTTTCATTCATGGGAGTAATATGGGTCACATTTTCCATGATCAGTTTTTCAATATTGTCGTTTTTTAGATAGGCATTGAAGTCACACATGAGAATTTCCTTTATTGAGGGTCACTTAATTCATATTCAATTGTTTAATACCATTTTGATGTGAAGCGGTATATCCTTTTTACAATCCGTTTTACAATCAATGATCGCTCCCAGGTTGTTTTTATTCACGGCACAGTTGACAATCAGGGTATTTTTAAAATATTGGTAACCGGCCTGTTCATGAATATGGCCGCATAGGACCATGCAGGGGGGATGATTTTCAATAAAGCGCCTTAAACAAAAACTGCCGGCGCTGAACCGGTTTCCCACCTGGTCGCAGATCCCCCTTGGCGGCGGATGAACCACCAGGATGGTTTCCGGCGTCACTTGATTTTCAATTTCCCTGAAGCGTCTTGATTCAAACAGGCAGACCTTGGAAACAAAGGGCAACGGAAGGGTCCCGTTGAGACCGAGAAAGCTTTGGCCCTGAAAGGGTGTTGCCTCCCGGCC
>CAZAHK010000033.1:0-28310 GCA_964484555.1 uncultured Desulfobacula sp. | reverse complement strand
GATGGTGATAGTATCTCGGTCCATGATTTTATTCCGGGGATAATTGTATAACTGTTTCACTCACTTGTCCTGACAACAGATAATTTAGTACACTCTGGGTTTTTTATTGTCAATGAACCGCTGTAAAAAATTTTGGTATATTATTGACTTTTCGTTTTTGAGGGGGTTATAGAAGAGTGGACGAATAAAACGCCAACGGGGTAAGGATATATACATGTTTCAATCTATCATATTGATGGGAGGCCTGGGTGTGGCCATCGGAGCCATTCTGGCCGTCGCATCAAAGGTTTTCTACGTTTATGAGGACCCAAAAGTGGTGGCCGTGGGCGGTGCTCTGCCCGGTGCCAATTGCGGGGGATGTGGGTATCCGGGCTGCAACGCCAATGCCGAGGCCATCGTCAAGGGCCTTTCCCCCGTAAATTCCTGTGTGGCCGCAGGAGAAGAGGTTGCCTTGGCGATTGCCGCCATCATGGGCGTGTCCGTGTCGGACAAGGAACCTGAATTTGCGAGACCCGGGTGCTATTACGGCAAAGATAAGGCCGATATGGAATATCAATATCTCGGGATAACCGATTGCAGGGCCGCTGAAATGCTTTTCGGCGGGATGAAGGTCTGCAGAATAGGGTGTCTGGGGTTGGGGACCTGCGTTAAGGCCTGTATGTTCGGGGCCTTGACCATGGGCCGGGACGGCCTGCCCAGGGTTAACCTGGATAAATGCACGGGGTGTGGTGCCTGTGAACGGGTTTGCCCCAAACATATCATCCGGCTGACTTCCGCAGCCCTTAGAATTTTAAGGGAATATACCCGGGAAGAATGCATCACTCCCTGCCAGAGGGCCTGTCCCACAGGGATTGATATCAAGGAATATATCAGGCTTATTCGCGAGGGAGATTATGAAGGTTCCATTCAGGTGATCAAAGAACGGAATCCTTTCCCTACCGTTATTTCCAGGATTTGTCCTGCCCCATGCGAATCCAACTGCCGGAGGCTTTTACAGGATGAATCCGTTGCCGTTAACGGATTAAAAAGATTTGTCTGTGATTATGAAATGAATCTGGACCGCCGGGTCCTGCCCTATAAGGCCCCGGCCACGGGAAAAAAGGTGGCTGTTATCGGCGGGGGAGTTGAAGGGCTGTCTGCAGCGTTTTTCAGCGCAAGACTGGGCCACGAACCCACTGTTTTTGAAGCCACGGATATCCTGGGAGGGATTCTTCGCAAGGCCATCAAGAGGGAAAGACTGCCCATGGAAATCCTGGATTTTGATATCGAAGGCATCCGGCAGATGGGGATTGATATCCGGACAAGGGCCAAGGCAGGAAGGGAATTTACCATTGACAAGCTTTTAAGAGAGGGATTTCACGCTGTTTTTACCGCCACAGGGGGATGGGATTCCAGACTTCTCCGGGGAGATATGGCCGAAGCAGAGAATGTTTTTCCCGGGGCCTACCTTTTGATTGACCTGTTAAGAAGCGGAACCGATGATGGGATCCGCATTCCATCCGGGACTAAGGCCGTCATCGTGGGTGGAGAAAGTATTGCTGCCGAGGCTGTAGAAATTCTAAAGAAAAACGGTACCAAAGACGTTGTTATTATTTCAAGAAAGCCTGTTTCGTCCCTCAGCCCTGAGGTTTCAGAACGGCTTTCGAAAGCCGGAGCAGAACTCATTTATGGTGCAGGTGTTACAAAGGTGAGGGGCGAAGACAACCGGTTAACCGGCGTTGAATATACGGAATTTGACACGGGCGTGAAGCACGAAATGGCTGCGGATCTTTTGATTATCGGTTCCGGAAGATGTCCTGAACTCGTGTTTATTCCTGAAATCAAGGATGAACCGGACAGGGAAAACCATTCAGATCAAGCGCCTTTGCGCTGGGAAGGCCACGAACTTCAGAAAAAACCGGATGGGAATCGGGAAGCCGGCCTTTTATCGGACCAGGATGTCATCAGTGAATATGCTTCGGTTGTTGCCGCCATCAACGGCGGCAGAAAAGCCGCCGGCGCCCTTCATTGCCTCATGACCGGCACCGGGTTCCAGGATCCGTCTCTTATGATTACGGAAACTTCCAATCTTCAGGATGTTGCTTTTTTGAACAATGTGAATCCCATACATAAAACCCTCCTGAAATTGACGGATCAACGCCATGGATCTCCCGAAGCATTTTCAACGGGTTTTTCATCGGAAGAGGCCAAAAAAGAGGCAGACAGGTGTTTAAGATGCGGTCTTGTCTGTTATGAAAAAACAAAATTGGAAGGGAAGGGTTTAACATAAAAAAAATATCAATGCCGTCATATTAATCCTGTTGGGATAATCCATGAGACCAGAACAGATACTGATTGTCGATGATGAAAAAAGGATAGTGGAGAATATTTCTCTTTGTTTGCAAAAAGAAGGATATCAGGCTGTAGGCGCATATAACGGTGATGAGGCCATAAAATATTTCGAGCAGAACAGATTTGACTTGGTTCTGCTGGATATCAGCATGCCCGGAAGGAATGGTTATGAGGTCATGGAGCATATTTATGGTCTTGATGATGAGGTCTTGATCATTATCATTACCGGCTATGCATCCATCGAATCGGCTGTCCGGGCCTTGAAAACCGGGGCCTGGGATTATCTTAAAAAACCTTTTGAATATGCCGACCTCATCAAAACCGTTCAAAATGCCCTTTCCCAGAAAAAATTAATCGCCGCCAAAAAGGCTGTATCGGCAAGGCTTGAAGCCTCGGAAAGACAATTCGAATACATGGTGAACAATTCTCCGGACCTGATTTTCATCCTGGATCAGAGCGGATGTTTCACCTTTGTCAACCATCAGTTTGAAAAGGTTTTGGGATTTGTACACCAGAACCTCATCGGGAAACGGTTTGAAACCGTTGTCCATAAAGACGATCTGTCAAAGGCCGAGGCCCTGATCAATTTTGATACACCCGGTTATTATGACGGCAAAGAATCTCATTTCAGGTTTTTGAAAATGGGAAAAATGAAATCTAAACAGGATTTCTTTGATTCTTGTGCCTATATGGAGCTTAAGACCTCACCCCTGCATCTGCCAGCCAGCGATGAAAAAGAAGAATTCAAGGGCTTATATGTCGTGGCCAGGGATGTGACGGACCGGGTCAATCTTGAAAATCAGTTGCACCAGGCTCAGAAAATGGAAGCCATCGGAACCCTTGCCGGGGGGATTGCCCATGATTTTAACAATATCCTCATGGGAATCCAGGGGTATGCCTCCCTTGTAAAAAGTGGATTTCAAAAGGAAAGCGAGGAATACAAGCGATTGGCCAGCATTGATGAATATGTTTTCAGCGGTGCTGAGATGGCCCGCCAGTTGCTCGGATTTGCTCAGAAAAGCACCCAGGAAACCTCCCTGATCAATCTGAATTATCTGTTGAAAATGTCGGCCAAGATGTTTGGCCGCACGAAAAAAGACATATTGATTGAGCAATACCTTGAAAAGGATCTCTGGGGAACTATTGTTGATGAAGGCCAGATCAAGCAGGTCCTCATGAATCTTTTTGTTAATGCCTGGCAGGCCATGCCCAATGGCGGAAAGATCATTATCCGGTCTGAGAATGTCGTGGTGGATGATGCCACGGTTGGTGAACTGGGGCTCGCACCGGGGTCCTATGTCAAGGTAACGGTTGCGGACACCGGTATCGGAATGGAGGAGGAGATCATATCCAGGATTTTCGACCCCTTTTTCACAACCAAGGAAAGAGGTCAGGGAACCGGGCTGGGGCTTGCCACCACCTATGGCATCCTTAAGGGCCATAAGGGGATGGTAAGGGTTGAGAGTGAGCCTGGAAAAGGGAGTGCCTTTATGTTCTTCCTGCCGGCCAAAAAGGCCAAGGCGGAAAGGCTGAAGAAGGATGAAGAAAAACCTGCGATAATCAATGGAAAAGGTACCATTCTTCTGGTGGATGATGAACAAGGGGTGGTTGAAGTCTGTTCAGAAATGGTAGAAACCCTTGGATATCATGTAAAGGCCGTTTCAAGCGGGAAAGAGGCTATTGAGGCCATGACCTCAGGAAAGGACCGGATCGATCTTGTTATTCTGGATCTGGTCATGCCTTCCATGAGTGGTCAACAGGTCTTTGAAAAGATCAGGGCCATTGACCCGGATATTAAAATAATAGTGTCTTCGGGCTACAGCAGGGAAGAGGAAATCGAAAAAATGATGCAAAAGGGTTGCGACGGGTATATTCTCAAACCCTTTGACATGGCAACCCTTTCCAGAAAATTGGACGGAGTCCTGAAAACCCGGGAGAGGGTATAGCGAACCAGATAGTGCTTTGAAATAGAACAGGGCCCGGGAGGTTTTCCCGGGCCCTGTATGTTTTATGGCGTTTGTAGACTTTTATGCAAAGGCTTTTTCAAGCGGCGGAATGATCTCTTTTTTCCGGCTCATGACGCCTTTCAGCCAAGCTTTCCCATTTGCAGGAGCCACGCCGAAGGCTTTTTGAACCACGGATTCGTCATCAGAGGCAATCAAGAGTTCTGTTCCTTCCTTCATGATATCGGTCAGCATGAGGAAAACGCTGTGGTGGCCTTTTTCTTTTTTAAGGGCCTGGATGTCTTTTTCAAGAGCAGCCTTAATCCCGTCAACGATGGAAAGGTCAACCAGTTCAAGTTGTCCTATGCCTACACCTTTTCCGCCCATTTTGAAATCCTTGTAATCGCGGAAAACAAGTTCGCGGATGGGTGTGCCTTCGACAGCGGATTTAACCTTGAACATCTCTATGCCAAGTGCCGGGAGGTCTTTTTCACCGCAGATTTCAGCCAGATAGGCACAGATCTCTTTGTCTTTATCGGTGCAGGTGGCGGATTTGAAAATAACGGTATCGGAAAGGATGGCGCACAGCATGATCCCTGCGATATCTTTGGGGATGGCAACATTAAAGTATTTGTACATGGATGCAATCACGGTGCAGGTACAGCCCACGGGCCAGATCCAGCATTCAAGGGGCTGGGAAGTGGTTACATCGCCCAGTTTGTGGTGATCCACAATTCCGAGGATAGTGGCCTGGCCAAGATCATCAGGGCTTTGGGCAAGATCGGAATGATCCACCAGATAAACACTTTGTCCGGCATAGGACGTGACTACTTTGGGTGCGGCAACGCCGTATTTTTTGAGTACAAAATTGGATTCCGGATTCAGCTCGCCCTGAACTGCCGCAGCGATATCTTCACCCAGTTTTTTCTTAAGATCTGCCAGTGCAATAGCTCCACAAACGGAATCGGTATCCGGATTTTTGTGGCCAAATACTAAAGCTGTCATAAAACCTCCTGATTAATTGGTCTTGTTTTTATAATGTGATGATCCTCATCGATCATCTAAAGTTTCCCTATATCCATACAAAAACCGCAATATCTTATAAAATTAATTGGTAAGATAAACAAGGGGAAATTTTTAAAATTTGACAGTTCGCTCTATTTTGTTTAAATATCCGGCAGTCTGCAGCAACGGTTTTTACATACACGTTCTGCAAATCCGGCAGTCCGCCATGGGACAAGAGGCGGAAACATTTTCGGTTGCCGCTTTTTTAAATTCTTTAACAAGAAATTCTTTTTTGATCCGGTTATCGAGGAAATCCCAGGGCAGGGGAGAATCCAGAGTCTTTTCCTGGTAGACAACGGCATCACAATAAGCCTTATTTTCCTTCATGGCTGCGGACCAGCCTTTTACCGCCGCATATTCCAGAATATCTGCTGCTTTTTGATCTCCCAGAGAGAGAAAGGCATGGATTTTGGCCTTGCGCAGGGATTCAACATTGATCTTGACATTGGCTGTTTTTTTCAGGCCTTCATGAATGATGTCCACCCGCGCTTTTAAAACCCCGGTTTTTTCCATGGGTTTCCATTGGAAAGGGGTAAAGGGTTTTGGGATAAAGGGGTTGATGCTCAGGGTGATGGTTCCGATCTTATGCTTCTTTTTTGAAGCGGTCAGAAATGCCGATTTTATTTTTTGGGTCAGATCCACAATGGCATGGATATCGGCCTCCTCTTCAAAGGGAAGACCGATCATGAAATAGAGCTTTAGATTTATGATTCCTGCATCCACCAATTTTTTAGCGGCATCCAGGATATCCGTTTCCGTTATTTTTTTGTTAATGACGGCCCTCATCCTTTCGGATCCTGCTTCAGGAGCAATGGTGGCGGTTTTAACCCCGCTTGCGGCGAGGGCGCCCACCAGTTCTTCCGACAGTTTATCCGCCCGGAGCGAGGAAAAGGACAGTTTAAAATGGCGGCTGATGCCGTATGCGCATATTGCTGCAATATCAGGGTGATCGGCAATGGCCGAACTCACCAATCCGATTTTATCTGTTTTGCCTGAGGCCGTGTCCATAAGGCCCATAATCGTTTGTGCCGGATAGATCCGAGGGGGGCGGTAGACGAATCCCGAACTGCAAAAGCGGCAGCCATGGGGGCAGCCCTTCAGAATTTCAATGAGGAAAGCATCTTTGAAAGCGGTTTTGGAGGTGAGGATGGTGGTAAAGGTGGAGATTTGGTCAAGGCTTTTCAGGTATTGCACCTGGATCCGGAAGGGGGTCCGGGGAGGATGAAGGGCGGGGACATAGGCGCCGGGCAGGGTCTGCTCCAGGGTCTGTAACAATGATCTGCGGTCCGGGCCTTTTGTATAGGCCTGGAAGAAAGGCTCAATCAGGCATTCGGCTTCCCCGAGGAGGAAGAGGTCCATAAACGGGGCAATGGGCTCAGGATTTAAAAAACAGGCGACTCCCCCTGCGACCACCAGGGGGTGGAGGTGGTTTCGATCAGGTGACCGCAAGGGGATGCCTGCTTCTCCTAGGAGTTGAACAAGGTGGATAAAATCGTTTTCATAGGATATTGAAAAAAAAACAATATCAAACTGATCAAGGCAAAGGCCTGTTTCAAGGCTTCTAACCTTCCGGGAGGGATCTCCCGGGTCCGGCAGAAAAACCCTTTCGCAGGACACATGGTCCATTTGGTTTAAAAGCCGGTAAACGGTTTGAAACCCCAGGGAAGACATGCCTGCCGAATAGGTATTGGGATATACCAGGGCGGTTTTTATCAGCCCCCTGGTTTGTTTTCGGATGGCCCCGTGTTCAACTGTTCCTTCTCTGTTGTGACCATCCTCCCAGGCAGGTTTATGCCTTTTTTTCATCTATCAGTCGGCTTTACGCCTCAAAAAGGTCGGGACCTCCAGATCGTCGTTATCATAGTGCACGGCGTTGTAATTGTTCATAATATCGTCATCTCCGACAGCTTTTTTATGTTTGATGATGACCGGGTTGTCAAATTCATTCCAGTTGGCCAGCTCCTCCGGTGTCGGAACCCTCAGATGGCCTCTGGCAACAGGCTCTGAAGCTGATCTTGGCTGGGACAGAGCCGGCTGTGACCCCTGCCATGCGGGTCCCTGGGAGAACTGTCCCCCCCGGGCCGAGACGGCTGAAGCCTGTTGATGATACATGGGCTGGACCACGGGATCAAAATGATGGATATTGTTGGGCTCGACCTTGGGCTCATCGGAGCCGATGCCGGTGGCAATGACCGTAATCCGGATCTCATCTCCCAGTTCTTCATCAAAGGTCTGGCCCCAGATGATTTCTGCATCATCTCCGACTTCCCTGTGAATCCGGTCCGAAGCTTCCGTCATTTCATCCAGGGTCAGGTCGGAGCTGGAAGTGATATTCATCAATACGGCTTTTGCGCCGGAAATGGAGATATCTTCCAGGAGAGGATGGGAAATAGCCCTTTCAGCCGCTTCAACGGCCCGGTTTTCTCCGGAGGCGATTCCAATCCCCATGAGGGCCTTACCTGATTTCTGCATGGTGGTTTTGACATCTGCAAAATCAAGATTGACATGGCCCGGCATCATGATCAGATCGGTGATGCCTTTGACGGAATGATGAAGGATTTCATCGGCCTTGATGAACATGTCCACCATCCTTGCACCTTTGGGAGCGATGCCCCGGAGCCGGTCATTGGGAATGATAATAACGGTGTCGGTAATACCGTGAAGTTTTTCAAGGCCTTCAAGGGCCTGCTTTTCACGTTTTTTGCCTTCAAATGAAAAGGGTTTGGACGCCACGGCCACGGTCAGGATGCCGAGATCCTTGCAGATTTCTGCGATGACCGGGGCGGCTCCTGTGCCTGTGCCTCCACCAAAACCGGCGGTAATAAACACCATATGGCTGTCCTTCAGGGCTTCCCGGATTTCGTCGGCACTTTCTAACGCCGCATCCCGGCCTTTCTGGGGATCTGCACCGGCCCCAAGGCCTTCGGTCAATTCTTTTCCGATCTGGATTTTGACTTCAGCCATGGATGCTTCCAGGGCTTGCCGGTCGGTATTGGCAACGATGAATTTAACTCCCCGAAGCTTTGCATTGATCATATTGTTGACGGCATTCCCGCCGGCCCCACCGACACCGATAACCTTGATTTTTGCCGAACTTTCGTTTTCTACATAAGCAAATGCCATATCCACCTCCATAAAAAATTAAATAATATCTTTAAACCACTGTTTCATTCTGTTTAATAATTTCGAAACGCCCTGGCTTTCGACATCCTTGATATTCATCTTACAAGTCGCATGGGAACCAAACATCACCAGTCCGACCCCTGTGGAAAATGCAGGGTTTTTAACAATGTCCTTCAACCCGCCGATTCTATTAGGATGTCCGACTCGGACCGGAACATTGAAAACCGATTCGGCGATTTCCGCAATGCCGTCCAACACCACGCTTCCTCCGGTCAGGACAAAGCCAGCAGGGTATGAATTTTCAAGGCCGTTGGAAAACACTTCTTTTTTCAGCAGGGTAAAAATTTCTTCTACCCGGGGTTCGAGGATTTCCGCCAGTATGCCCTTGGAAAGCTTTTTTGGAGCTCTCCCGCCCACGGCCGGGACCTCGATGACGGCTCCGTTTTTCACATTTGAAGCCACACAGGTGCCGTGGGTGATTTTGATTTTTTCTGCTTCCGGCAGCGGGGTCCGAAGACCGATGGAAATATCATTGGTCAAGTTCTGCCCGCCCAGGGTCAGTTCATAGATGAATTTTAGATTGTTATCCTTAAAAAGCGCGAGATCCGTTGTGCCGCCTCCCATATCTGCAATGATGCATCCCAGTTCCTTTTCCTCGTCCGTGAGAACGGCTTGGCCCGATGCCAGGGATTCCAGGGCAATGTCACAGACTTCAAGCCCGGCTTTGTTGCAGCATTTCACAATATTCCGGGCCGAGGACACGGCCCCGGTCACAATGTGAATCTTGGCTTCAAGCCGGATGGCCGTCATGCCCACGGGATTCTGGATGGATTTCATATCATCCACAATGAATTCCTGGGGAATGACATGGAGGATTTCCCTGTCCGTGGGGATGGCCACGGCTTTTGCTGCATCCACCACCCGTTCCACATCCTGTTCCGATATTTCCCGGCCTTTGATGGCAATAATCCCGTGGGAATTAAATCCTTGGATATGGTTTCCGGCAATGCCCACGTAGACCGATGAAATATCACATCCTGCCATGAGTTCGGCTTCTTCCACCGCTTTTTTAATTGAATCCACGGTGGATTCAATGTTCACAACAGATCCTTTCCGAAGCCCGGTAGAGGGATGGGAGCCGACACCAATAATGCTGATCTGATCGTCCAGCATTTCACCGACAACCGCACATATTTTTGTGGTCCCGATATCCAGGCCGACAATTATTTTTTCACTTCCCGGCAAATTAAGCCCCCTTTTTTAAATTGTTGTGCAGCGCATCATTGAGCTTTGTCTTGATAAATACTTTTTCAATATTGAAAATGTCCATGGCGCAGATTGTTTTTTCAGGCAGGTGTTTATCAATATACGCTTTGATTTTTTTTGCTTTTTTCAGTTTTGCGTTAAAATTGTCAAATCCCAGCTTGATGGGAATGATGTCCGGGTCCGGCGTGGAGACGGAATTGAACTCATGTTTTGTCTCCAGGGTGAGCCCTGTCAGCTCATTTCCCTGTATCCGTTCAAAAGGCACGGTCTCTGCCGTTTTTAAAAAATTCATCACCGAATCAAAGAGCATGCCGGAAAAACCGTATTGATCCCGGATACGTGTCAGATCAAGCCCGGTTACGATGGGCAGGTTTTCGGCTCGATCCGTCAAATGATCGTATTCCTTAAAGGGCAGGCCCTGGATATTGATCAGGATATCCGCAGCTTCCCTGATCCGGACAATGGCCAGAGGCTCATGTTCTTTGATCACGATCTTCAGTTTTGAATCCAGCTTTCTATCCAGGGAAGCAGAATGAACCCAGGGATGTGAGGCGATCTGCCGTTCAGCCAGGGATGCGTTCACCTCATAAATATTTCTGTCCCGGTTTAAACCGGCCAGGGCAAGGATTTCTTCCCTTGTCACATGGTCTGTGCCAAGGATTTCAATGTCTGTAATATTGAAAAATTCCGCCTGGGTGATAAAATCGTGGGCAAAAATAGCAGCAAGGCTCAGGATGCAGAAACAGGCCACCACCATGATGAATTTCAGGCAAACATCAATGCCGGCGTTGAAATCTGATTTAAAATGCGACACTTCAGCAGGACCGGGTTTATACCGGTTGGATTTGATTTTTTTATTCACCTTCAATCCTCACTTCCATCTCAAGTTTAATCTTAAAGGCATTGAATACCGTGTCTTGAATATGCTGTTTCAACTGAAGAATGTCATCGCAGGCGGCATTGCCCGTGTTGATGATATAATTGGCATGGACGTCCGATACCCTGGCGTCATTGATGCTTATCCCTTTGAGGCCTGATTTTTCAATGAGTTCTCCTGCCGGCATGCCCTGGGCCGGATTTTTGAAAAAACAACCGGCGCTGGCAACTGAAATCGGCTGGCTGGATTTTTTAAAAGATAGATTCTTTTTAACGGTCTTTTCGATCTCCATCCGGTTTCCGGGTTTTAAGGCAAGGGTGGCTGCAACAATGATCCCGGGAAGATCAAGACACCGGTAGGAAAATTCAAGGTTTTTTCTTTCAACAGTTTCCAATGTCCAGGTCTTGGGGTCCACTATCTTGATATCCCGGATGATCCCGGACATGTCCCCGGCCTTTGTCCCGGCGTTCATGGCAAGGGCGCCGCCCAGGGTTCCGGGGATGCCGGCGGCAAATTCAAGACCGGAAAGGGAGTGATCTATGGCAAACCGGCACACCGATGACAGCCGTTCTCCAGCTTCTGCTGCCACAAAGGTTTCTTCCTGACTGGAGGCTGTGATGCGGATCCCGGATTTCAATCCAATGGTGACGATGACCAGGCCCCGGATGCCTTTATCGGAAACAAGAACATTGGTGCCGCTGCCCAGAAGGGTTACCGGGATATTCTGTTGCGCGGCGTATCCGAGCAGGGTTTTCAACTCCTCAGCGGTTTTCGGCAGGGCCAGGAGATCGGCGGGCCCCCCCACCTTAAAAGAGGTATAGGGCTTTAACGGCTCATCCATTAACAGGTCGAATTTTTGAGCCATTGTCGCGTATTTTATGTTTTTTGTCGTTGTCATATCTTGCCGTTATAAGATATCCAAAAGTTTTTCACCCAGGGTGTAAATATCCCCGGCGCCCAGGGTCAGCACCATATCCCCTTTTTTGGCCTTATGGGTGATGATGGACAGGGCCTGGTTGAAATCCGGAGCATGGGATACATCCTTATGCCCGTGCTCTTTGATGGCCTCACATAACCTCTGGGCATCCACTCCTTCGATTTCCTTTTCGCCGGCCGCATAAATGGGAAGCACAATGAGGATGTCCGATTGATAAAAGGAACGGGTAAATTCCTGGAACAAGCCCCGGGTCCGGGTATGCCGGTGGGGCTGGAAGGCCACGATGAGCCGTCTGTCCTTGTAACACTCCCGGATGGCCGTCAGGGTGGCCAGGATTTCCGTGGGATGATGACCGTAATCATCCACCACCAGGATGCCTTTTTTCTCCCCCTTGACCTCGAGCCGTCGCTTGACGCCTTCTATCTGTTCCAAGGCCTTTTTAATGGTTTTAAACGAAAGGTTCAGTTCAAATCCTGCGGCAATGCCTGCAAGGGCATTGGAAACATTGTGTTTGCCGGCAAGATTCAGGGAGATCTCCCCCAGTTTTTTCTCATGCCGGAACACGGTGAAATTGCTTTGGGTGCCCTGGAATGAAATTTCCCTGGCCTGGAGATCCGACTGGGCAGTCATCCCATAGGTTGTGTGACGAACCTTAATTCTGGGCAGGATCGCCTGGATATGCTCGTTGTCCAGGCACAGGATGGCCAGCCCGTAAAACGGAACCGAATTGATGAACTGGACGAATTTGTCTTTGATGTCTTCGATATCTTTGTAAAAATCCAGGTGTTCCAGGTCGATATTGGTCACAACGGCAATGGCCGGTGAATATTTCAGGAAAGACCCGTCGCTTTCATCGGCTTCGGCCACAATATAGTCGCCCTTGCCGTGGAGGGCATTGGTATCAAGCCCCTTGAGAAGCCCGCCGATGACCACCGTGGGGTCCAATCCGGCCGTATTGAGAATCTGGGCGATCATGGAAGTGGTGGAGGTTTTTCCATGGGCCCCGGATATGGCAATGGAATATTTGATCCGCATGAGTTCGGCCAGCATTTCAGCCCTGGGGATGATGGGAACGGAGATTTCTCTGGCCCGGACGACCTCCGGATTTTCATTTGAAACGGCCGAAGACGTCACCACCACATTGGCGCCCTCTACCTGTTCTTTTCGATGGCCCTGGTAGATGACGGCGCCCTTTGACTCAAGGCGTTTGGTAATATGGGACAGTTTCAGGTCCGAGCCGGACACCTGGTAGCCGAGGCTCAAGAGAAGTTCTGCAATACCGCTCATGCCGATGCCGCCGATACCGACAAAATGGATATGATAGTTTTTCTGATACATGGGTTAACCTCTTATCCTTTTGAAATTTAAGATATGATCTGCAATGGTTTCTGCAGCATCGGGCTTTGCCAGGCCTTTGAGTTTTTCCGACATGAGTTCCAGCCTTTTTCGATCCGTGATCAGGCTTTCAATGGCCTGTTTCAACGTGTTCCCATTGAGGTCCCGGTCCTTTATAAGGACGGCTGCCCCTTGTTCTTCCAGGGCCTTTGCATTAAAGGTCTGGTGGTCATCGGCAGCATGGGGAAAGGGGATCAGAATGGCCGGAAGCCCTTGGACACAGAGTTCTGAAATGATTCCGGCCCCTGCCCGGGTAACGGCCAGCCGGGCTCTTTTCTGGATTTGCGGCATATCATGGAAAAAGGCGCTGACCCTGGCCTGGATCTTCAGGTCGGTATATTTCTGCCGGATCACGGCTTCATCCTGAATTCCGGTCTGGTGGACGATATACAGCTTATCCCGGCCGTCCATGAGGGTCAGGGCATCCATAAAGGCCGTATTGATGCTTTTTGCGCCCTGGCTTCCGCCGGTGACCAGAATGAAGGTCTGGTCCGGCCGAGGACCTTCTGCTTCAAGGCCGGTTTCAGATTCTTGGGCCGAGGTTTTCCGCACAGGATTTCCCACATATTTGACTTTAGGATGACCGGCCCAGCCCCTGGTGTTTTCAAAGGAGGTAAAGATGAGGTCGGCAAAGCGGGCCAGTTTCCGGTTGGTCAACCCGGGGAAGGCATTCTGCTCCTGGATGGCCCGGGGGATGCCCATGATCCAGGCCGCCACGACCACGGCAAAGGAAGAAAATCCGCCCACCCCCAGGACAAAGTCAGGCTTGACGGTTTTCATCAGGATCAGGGACTGGATCAGGGAAATAAAAATAATGCCCATGGAAAATAATTTGCCGAAAGGATTTTTGCCCTTAATGGGTTTTGAATAAATGCTTTTGTGGGCAAAGCCATGCTTTCCAAGGGTCTGGACCTCAAAGGGAGCATCGGTGCCGACAAATAAAATGTTGGCCTCCGGGTTGAGTTGCCTTAGGGTCTCTGCCGTTGCAATCCCCGGGAACAGGTGGCCTCCGGTTTTTCCGCCGGTGATGATAAGATTAAACGGGCTGTTCATCATCTTTGGATGCTCCGATATTCATGAGGATGCCGATGGCGGCCATGTTGATGATGAGCGAGGTTCCCCCATAGCTGATAAAGGGAAGGGTGAGCCCCTTGGTCGGAAGAGCCCCTAAAGCGACACCGGTATTGATGATGACCTGGACCGCAATATAAATGGTCAGGCCTGCAGCAGTAATGGCGCCAAAAACCGTCCCGGCTTTTTTGGCGATGTTCACCCCTTTCAGCAGCAGGATGAGATACAGGCAGAGAATGATGATGACGCCGATGAGCCCCAGTTCTTCCCCGATAATGGAAAAAATGAAATCCGTATGGGGTTCGGGAAGATAATGCATTTTCTGCATGCCCAGCCCGATCCCTTTTCCAAAAATCCCGCCGGAGCCAAAAGCCTTTAGTGAATGGGTGATCTGATACCCGGCATTATAGGGATCAGCCCAGGGATTTAAAAACACCAGGATTCTTTCCAGCCGGTAATCCACCTTGTACACAAAGAAATACAGAACCGGGATGACCAGGGGCAAAGGGGACAGAAGGTGGACGAGTTTCACGCCGGCAATGAACATCATGCCCCAGGTAATCATTCCCAATACCACAATGGTTCCAAAATCCGGCTGGATGATGATGAGAAAGGAAAGAAGAGAAAAAACCACGAGATGGGGGAAAAACCCCACGGAAAAGAGCCGGATCTGTTCCTGTTTTTTGGACAGGGAATATCCCAGGAAGATAATCAGGGCAAGTTTGGCAAATTCAGAGGGCTGAAAGGTGATACCGGCAATATGAATCCACCTATTGGCGCCGCCCGCCTTAATGCTCAGGGCGGGAAACAGAACGGCAATCAGGAGGAAAATAGCGGTAAAAAGGATAAAATAGGAAAAGCTCCGGTAGAGTTTATAAGGAAAGGAAGCCGCGACAAACATGACGCAGAGGCTGATACAGAAAAAGAAAACCTGTTTTTTCATATAAAAGAAGGCAGAGTTATGCTCTTCCATACCAATGGAAGAACTTGCCGAATACACCATGATGATGCCGATGCCGCACAGCAGAAGGACCGGAAAAAGGATGGCCTTCTCGTTTAACATCGGGTGAAGGGTGTCAACAGGTTTAGTCATGGATTCGATCCTCAAGCCCTTTGACCTGGGCTGCAAATTCTCGGCCCCGGTGGGCATAATTGTCAAACATGTCAAAACTGGCGCAGGCCGGTGAGAGGAGGACCACATCGTCGGGCGTTGCGGTGTTGAACCCTTTTTCCACGGCTTCCTGCATGGTTTCGGCTTCAATAACAGGGCAGAGTCCCTGGAAGGTTTCCCTTACATGGACCCTTGATTCCCCTATGGACACAATGGTTTTTACGCTTTTTTGGACGTCCTGGACCAGCAGGGAAAAATCCGTGCCCTTTTCCCTGCCGCCCAGAATCAGGATGATATTCTTTTTAAAACAATCCAGGGCCCGGATCACGGCATCGGTATTGGTGGCCTTGGAATCGTCATAAAAGGAAACGCCCTTAATGGTTTTGACAAATTCCATGCGGTGGGAAAGGTTTTTAAAGGTCCCTATCCCTTTTACGAGGCCTTCCACCGGGAGGTTGCCGAGGGCAAGACAGGCAAGGGCTGCGGCCGCAATATTTTCACGGTTGTGGGCTCCCTGGAGTTCTTTTAAATGCTCGGTTCTCAGGGTGACGGTCAGGTCTTTTAAGCTGATCCGGATCTCCGTATCCCGGATATCGGCCGAGCACTCTGTCCGGGTCTTCGGATCGGAAGAAAAATCAAAGACCCTGGCTTTAATTTTTTGAAGGGCCGTGTCTGCCCCCCTGATGGCCCGGTTGACCACGGCTGTGTCCGAGGGGGTCTGGTTTTTAAAAAGGCTCCATTTGGAGGCTTCATAGGCTTCATAGGAGGCATAGCGGTCCAGGTGGTCCTCCGAAATATTCAGCAATACGCCCACCTCGGGCCTGAAGGTCTTTGAGAGGTCGAGCTGGAAACTGGATATTTCCGCCACAACGGCATCGGTGTCGCCGGGGGCCATGAGGTTTTCCACCAGGGGTGTCCCGATATTTCCGCCCACAAAGGGATTCCGGCCACAGGCCCGGAGCATTTCACCGATGAGGGTGGTGGTGGTGGTTTTGCCGTTGGTGCCGGTGATGGCAATGACGGGAAGGGTATTATAGGCTGCAAAAATATCCAGCTCGCCGGTGAGACCGGCCCCATGGGCCAGGGCTTCCCGGATACGGGCATGGGTCAGGGGGATGCCGGGGCTGGGAACCAGGGTTCCGGCCCGGTTAAAGGTGTCCGGGTCATGAAAGCCGATTTCCGTCCGGATTCCCAGGGCGTTCAGCTCTTTTGCCACGGCTGCCCTTCCAGCATCGATGTCGGTGGCCACCACGGATTTTCCCTTGGAACAAAGGAATTTTGCCATGGACACACCCGAAGCACCGAGGCCGATCACAAGGAAATAGGGGGAAGTCTTTTCTTTCAACGGAGCCTACCTTATTTTCAATGTACTTAATGAGATCAGCGCCAGGGTTATGGAAATGATCCAGAACCTCACAATGACCTTTGATTCATGCCATCCCTTCAGTTCAAAATGATGGTGCAGGGGGGCCATTCGGAATACCCGCTTCCCCTTGGTCAGTTTGAAATAAGACACCTGGATGATGACGGACATGGCTTCAATGACAAAGAGGCCGCCCACCACCAGGAGCAGGATTTCCTGTTTGGTGATGACGGCAATGGTGCCCAGGAGGCCGCCCAGGGGAATGGAGCCCGAATCCCCCATGAAGATCTGCGCCGGATGGGCATTGAACCAGAGAAAACCCAGGCCCGCACCGGCAAGGATACCGCAGACCACGGATATTTCACCGGCCGCTGCAATATGCCGAACATGGAGATACTCTGCAATCTGGGTATGCCCGGCCACATAGGCAAAGAACATATAGGTGACGCTGGCAACGATATAGGGTCCGATGGCCAGTCCGTCCAGCCCGTCGGTCAGGTTTACGGCATTGGAGGTTCCCACAATCACAAGGGTGGCAAAGGGAATATAAAAGATGCCCAGGTCCGGGGAAATATTCTTCAGAAAGGGAATGGTCAGGATGGAATCAAAATCCGGGCATTTGTAAATGAGATAAGAGATGATCAGGGCAAAGAGGATCTGGAAAACAAATTTCCCCTTGGCGGTAAATCCCATATTCCTTTTTCGGATCTGCTTCAGATAATCATCCATAAACCCGATGGCGCCGAAAAGGATGAGGGTTAACAGGAGGATATCCACATAGTGGTTGGACAGGTTGCCCCAGGCCAGGGTGGCTGCAAAAATGGAAAAAAGGATCAAAATGCCGCCCATGGTGGGGGTGCCCTGTTTCACGAGATGAGATTGCGGCCCGTCGCTCTGGATATTCTGGCCGATCTGCAGTTGGCTCAGTTTTTTGATGGCAAAGGGCCCGAACAGAAAACAGATAAAAAAGGCTGTGAGTCCGCCGTAGATTGTTCTGAATGTAATATACCGGAATAAATTCAGGAACGTGAAATCAATATGGTACGGGTATAAAAATTCGTAAAACATCTTACCTTAGGCCGCCTTTATTTTTAATTTGTTGTTGCTCTCTTCCCTTCTGTATTTTTTTAAGGTCCTGGATGACGGTTTCCATGGCCATACCCCTTGATCCTTTGATGAGCACCCAGGTTTTTGTAACCGCCTGTTCCTGGATTTTTTCGGCAATTTCGGGTTTTGTGCCCTGGAAGATCCCCTCTTCAGGGAACCCTTTCTCGCGGGCCCCCTCCAGGTAATGCCCGGCCTGGGCGCCGAAGACAAACAGGTGTTTGATGCCGAGTTCCGCAACGGTTCTACCCATCTGCCGATGAAGGTCAGGGGATTTTTCCCCCAGTTCCAGCATGTCCCCGAGAACCGTTATACTGTTGTCCGGACCGCTCACCCGGCAAAGGGTATGCAGGGCCTTTTCAACGGAAGCGGGATTGGCATTATAGGTATCATCCATAAGGGTGAGGGTATTGCTGAGCCTGTAAATGTTCATCCGGCCTGAAACCGGGGTAAAAGCCGCTATCCCCTTTTGGATGGTGTTGATGTCGATCCCGGCGGATGCCGCGGCCAGGATGGCGCAAAGGCAATTGTCCACCATGAACGGGGCCGGGGAAGGGATAAGAAATTCATTTTCGGTCTTCCCCATTTTTGCCGTAAATTCCGTCCGGGATTCAAGGGATCGGATGTTTGCAGCCCGGATGTGGGAATCCTCTGCGGCTCCGAAGAAGAGAATCTTGTTAATGGAAGCCTTTTTCCTTGCCTTGGCCTCAAGAATCCCGCGCCTGGGATCATCTGCAAAAAGAATGGCCGTGCCGTTCGCCCGGATGCCGTCAAATATTTCAGCCTTGGCCAGGGCCACATTTTCCACACTGCCGAGACCTTCCAGATGAACCGGGGCCGTATTGGTGATCACGGCCATATCCGGCAGGGCCATTCGGCTGAGCCTGGATATTTCTCCCGGATGGTTCATTCCCATCTCCACAATGGCCCATTCATGGGCTTCGGAAAGTTTGAGGAGGGTCAGGGGCAGGCCGATTTCATTGTTCAGGTTGCCAAGGGTGGCGTGGGTGTGGAACCGGGTTGTGAAAATGTCTTCCAGGAGCTTCCGGGTGGTGGTTTTTCCGCTGGAACCGGTGACGGCCAGGACTTTGACTTTTGAGCGGAGCCGCTGATACCGGGCCAGATCCCCAAGGGCCGTGAGGGTGCTGTTTGTTTCAAAGAAGACAAGGTCTTTTTGGCCCCATTCTTTTTTCAGGACAGGACTCAGATCCGCGTAAAAGGGGTATTGGGTGATAAACCCCTTGATGCCTTTTTCGATGAGGGTTGGAACAAAGTCATGGCCGTCAAACCGGTCTCCCTTAAGGGCCAGGAAGATCTCGGTGTCTTTGACGGCTCTGGAATCCGTGGAAATGCCGGAAAAGGAAAAGCCCTTGTCCGGGGTTGAGAAGACCGGAGTTTTCTCTAAGGCTTTGGCAAGATCTTCCACCAGCCATGGAATAGGCTTGAAGAGGTCATCGAATTCATGGGCTGCTTTTTGAAGTTCTTCTTTGTCATCAAAATGAATGGTGCCCTCGTTTGTTATCTGATAGGTTTCATGGCCTTTGCCGGCGGCCACGATGATATCCTTGGGCTTGGAAATCCGCACAGCCAGGGCCAGGGCTTTCTTCCGGTCCGTTTCCACCAGGAATCCTTTTTTAAAGGGGTTGACCCGGGGGTCCTCATGGGTGAGTCTTTCCATGCCGGTCATGCCTTCCAAGACATCCCGGACAATGGCTTCCGGATCTTCCGTTCTCGGGTTATCCGAGGTCGCAATGGCAATATCACTGTATTCACAGGCGATCCGGCCCATCAAAGGCCGTTTTGAACGGTCCCGGTCCCCGCCGCAGCCGAATACAGTGATGAGTCTTTTGGGGGCCCTGGCCTTCAGGGTGGTTAAGATGGATTCAAGGGCATCGGGCGTATGGGCATAGTCCACAAACATGAACCGGTCCATGGGATTGTCCACTTTTTCAAGCCTTCCCGGTACGGATCGACAGGCTTCAATGCCTTTTTGAATGGTTGCGGGTTCGATACTAAGGGCCAGGGCCGCACCGGCGGCGCATAAAATATTTTCAAGATTGAACCGTCCGGTCAGGGCGGATGAAAACTGAACCGCCGTGTCGCCGAAGCAAAGGGTTCCGGAGAGTCCGTTGATATCATCCCGGATATCCCGGGTATAAATGTCTGCCCTTTTTGCGGTGCTGATGGAAATCTTCCTGCAATCCAGGCTGTTGAACAGGACCTCACCTTTTTCATGATCAATGTTCAGAACGGCCGGGGCATTGTTTTTCCCTTTGGCCCCCAGAAATTCAGTAAAAAACCGTCGTTTGCATTGAAAATAGTCTTCCAGGTTTTTATGGTAATCCAGATGATCCTGGGTCAGGTTGGTGAATATGCCGGCATCAAACCGGCAGAAATCCACACGGTTGAGATCAATCCCGTGGGAGGACACTTCCATGACAACGTGGGTGACCCCGGCCGCTTTCATCTCAGCCAGGGTTTTCTGGAGGTCGATGGAATCCGGTGTGGTGACGGGGGTGTCGAAGGTTTTTCCGTTATAGTGGATATTCACCGTGCCAATGACACCGGTATTGAAGCCGGAAGCCCTGAAAATACGCTCCAGAATCCAGGTGGTGGTGGTTTTTCCATTGGTGCCGGTGACGCCTACAAGGACGAGGCTTTCCGATGGATTTCCATAAAAGGCCGCGGCCAGGCCGGCCATGGCCTTTCTTGAATGATCAACAAGGATGACGGAGCTTAGGTTTTCCGGGTTGCGCTGGGCGATGACGGCGCTTGCCCCCTTCTTCACGGCCTGGCCCATATACTCATGTCCATCGGCCTGGATGCCTTCCACAGCAATAAAGAGGCTGCCGGGCTGGACATTCCTTGAATCGGACGCAAGGGACAGGATATCCGGGTCATGGGCTTTTCCATCCCGCAGGAAGGAGGGGGCATCGATCCCGCAGGCTTTAAGGAGGAGGGACAGTTTCAATTTTCCCCTCCTTCCGGCACCAGGGCCACCAGGGTTTTGTTTTTCTCCGGCGGAATGTTCAGATAATTGAAAGACTCGGCCAGGATGGTTTTAAAGGCCGGGGCCGCCACATCACCGCCGTAATATTGCTTTTGAGGTTCATCCACGATGACCAGAACCGCCAGTTCCGGATTATCCAGGGGAGCAAATCCGGCAAAGACCGAGATATATTTATTTTTTGCATATCCTTTGCTGCCCTCGGTTACCTTCTGGGCCGTGCCGGTTTTCCCGCAGATCTCATATCCGTCTATGCCGGCTTTGGTGCCGGTGCCTTCCGGGCTGACCACCAGGTTCATCATGGCTTTGATTTCATGGGCGGTTTCAGGGGAGACGGCCCTTCGGACAATTTCAGGCTGATATTCCCGGATGAGTTCTCCCTGGCTGGAGATGATTTTTTTCACCAACATGGGTTTCATGAGATTGCCGCCGTTGGCAATGGCGCTGATGCCGGTGATCAATTGAAGTGCTGAAGCAGATATGCCCTGGCCAAAGGAGATGGCCCCGGAGTCTATTTTTGACCATTTCCGGTAAGGGATCAGGTTTCCGGGGGTTTCTCCGGTAATGCCGATGTCCGTCCGGCTGCCGAATCCGAAGCCGGCCAGGCAATTATACAGGGCCTTATCTCCGATGGATTCCGTAATTTTGGCCGCACCGATATTGCTGGAAAGCTGGATGATCTGCCTGATGGTGAGCCATTCATAGGAATGGGTGTCGTTGATGGTAAAGCTTCCAATGCGGTAGGCGCCTTTTTCACAGAAGATGATGGTTTTGGGGGTCACCCCTTTTTCAAGAGCTGCCGCAGCAGTAAAGACTTTCATGGCGGAACCCGGCTCAAAGGCATCGGTTACGGCCCGGTTCCGGTAGGCGTCCCTGCCGTAGCCCTTGTAATTGTTGGGGTTGAATTCCGGGTAATGGGCAATGGCCAGAAGCTCCCCGGTTCCGGGTTTCATCACCAGGGCCATGCCGGATCCGGCCTGGTGTTTGGTGACGGCTTGCTCAAGGGCCTGTTCGCTCAGAAACTGTATCTTTTTATCTAGGGTCAGGACAATGGAATCCCCTTTTAACTCCGAAATCCGTTTTTTCTCATAGTCCAGGATCCTTCCGTTCCCGTCCCGGGTCAGACTGATTTTCCGGGTCCGGCCTTCCAGGACTGAATTGTACCGGTTTTCAAGGCCTTCCAGCCCGGTATCGTCGGTTCCCGTGAACCCGATCACCTGGGCCGCCATGCTCCTGTTGGGATAATAGCGTCTGGAATCCTTTTCAAAATATATTCCCGTGATATTTAATGCCCGGATTTTTTCCGCCAGATCCGGGGTCACCCCCCTTTGCACCCAGGCAAACATCCGCTTGGAAGCGAGGGTTTTCTTAAGATTTTTAGGGTTGATACCCAGAAGAGTTCCAATTTTTTGGGCTGCATCCCCTGCATCGGCGATCTTGGCCGGGCAGGCGGTAATGGTTACGGCATCAATGCTGGCCCCGAGCTTGTTCATATTCTGATCCAGGATCTGTCCCCGCTCTCCTTTGATGGTGATATTCCTGGAATAATCATTTTCAGCCTTTTCCGATAATTCCTTGGCTTTGAACACCTGGATATCAAAGGATTTGCCGCAAAGCAGCAGAATCGAAACCACCATAATGACCTGGATGATAACGATTCTTCTTTGGATGCGGCTGTTAAAATCTCCTGCCATTATCCGTCCTCTCCTGAAAGATAAATGGTCTGGCCCATGGTGACCGTTGACAGGTTCAGCCGCTTTCCGGCAATCCGGGTGATCCTTGCGTCGGATTTGAGCCATTCCATTTCCGCCAGCAAGGCCTTTTGATAGGAGCGTTTCTCCAAAAGGCGCTCTTCCGCCGTTGAAATCCGTAAAAGCGCCTGGGTGGATTCGGTTCTGATCCAGGTATAGGCCATGAGTTCGGCAAATAGAATAAAAATGACCAAGAGCCAGAGAGATCCGGTATTCTTTTTAGGGAGGGGGCTTTTCATCATTTTGATAGTATTCGCTGCCATAGGTTAAATCTTCTGGGCCACCCGTAATTTTGCGCTTCTGGCCATGGGGTTGGATTCGGTTTCCTGTTTTGACGGAACCAGGGCTCTTCTGAACACGGATTTCATCCGGGGCACAAAACCGCAGATGCATTCCGGGAGGGCTTTCGGGCAGGTGCAGCCGTTTTCAAACCTGCGCAGGGCCTGTTTGACAATCCGGTCTTCCAGGGAATGAAAGGAGATGACGCAAAGCCGTCCGTTCTCCAAAAGCAGGGACGGCACCTCTGCCATGAATTCTTCCAACCGCCTCAGCTCGTTGTTGACGGCAATTCTGAGGGCTTGGAATACCCGTGTGGAAGGATGTATCCGCTGCTTTGCCGCGCTCTTTTGGGGAACAGCACGGGTGATGATCTGTGAAAGGGCCATACTGGTTCGGATTGGGGTTTTAATGCGTTCTTCCACTATTTTTCGGGCAATGCGCCGGGAGAATTTTTCTTCTCCGTATTTAAAAAAAATATCCGTCAATTCACTCTCGGAGAATGAATTGACAATTTCAAAGGCTGTCAGATCGTTTCGAATATCCATTCGCATATCCAATGGTTCATTCTGATTAAAACTAAAGCCGCGGTTACTGTTTTTAAGTTGGTTCAGTGAAAAGCCTAAATCAAGGACGATTGCATTTACACCCGTTATCCCCATAGCGCTCAGAATCCGGGGAAGATCTGAAAAATTGCTGTGGAACAAACGTACACGGTCCTTAAACGGGCGTAAGACTTCTGTAGCATGGCGGATTGCATCTGCATCCTGATCGATCCCGATCAGCAGTCCATCCGGGAGTATGGCCCTGATGGTTGAGAAAGCATGTCCTGCCCCACCCAGCGTGCAATCCACACAAATATGGCCGGGTTTAAGGTTCTGGTGCTCCTGCACCTCTTGAGGCATTACAGACGTATGCTCAAATCCCATTGTTACAACCCTAGGGAAGCGATTTCCTCTCTGACTTCCTCTTTTTTAAGTTTTTGCTCCATTCGTTTGTTGACCTCATCCCATTTTGCCCGGTCCCAGATTTCAAAATGATCCAGGTTGCCCACCAGAACGATTTCCTTTTCAAGCCCGGCATATTCTCTTAAGCTTTTGGGAATCAGGATACGGTCCTGGCTGTCCAGCATACATTCACAGGAGTTTCCCAGGAAAAACCGCCGGAACTCCGTCATATTGGCGGTTTTTGCGGCCAATATCCGGCTTTCCACGGCTTCCCACTCTTTAAACGTATATGCGTACAGGCAATCGTCCTTGTTCGAGATCATGACGCCGGAGTCCTTGTCATTAATCTTCAGGTCCACCCTGAACCTTGCAGGAATAATCACCCGGCCTTTTGCGTCAATTGTATGAAAGGAGCTTGATCGAAACACTTATTTAAGCCTTGGTTAATAATATTAACTCATCCACTTACCACCACCTTGAACCACACTTTTACGAAAAATCTCCACCAAGTCAAGAAAAATAATGAAATAGTTTAAAATATTTTTTTAATCCGCCTGCTAAAGCTAACTATAACATGAAATGGATAAGGGGCGGAAAGTGGAGGAAAGAAATTAAATTTGTTAAAATAGGCTCTGAAGGGGGCAAAATTTTTGCGTTCCTACCTTTATATATAAGGTTGATTGTCTTTTGTGAAATCAGGGGCAGGATATGGGGATGGGTGGCTAATGGCCGGTGTCCGCCGGAATCCTGGATGGCAGTTGAATTTTCTGCTTTTTCATTTCAGGATGAGTTGCAGTACACCCATTCAGATCTTTCTTCAATAAAGAACATTAAATGACTGGATTTCCAACCACAACATCTTGTGGCCTGGTCAAATCATGTAATACCTTTTCGGTTGATGGTAATTGACAATCAGATGATATCCGGAATTTCAGATAGGATAATTAACCTTGATTTTTATCTGAGACCATATCCAGAACTTCCCTAATTTTTTCTGCCAGGTCCGCCATTGAAAACGGCTTCTGGATAAAAGCCACTCCTTCGTCCAGCACCCCCTGGTGGGCAATAACATTGGCGGTATATCCGGACATGAACAGCAGCCGGATGTCCGGATAGAGATCAGTGATTTGTCCGGACAGGTCACGGCCGTTCATCTCCGGCATGACCACGTCGGTCATAAGCAGATCAATGACGCCGGAATGGTTTTTTGCTTTTTCCATGGCCTGGGAAGGGGTGGCCGCAGAAATCACCGAATATCCATTGCGTTCAAGCATCATGTAGGTCATCCTGAGAATGGCCGGTTCATCTTCCACCAGCAGGATGGTTTCTGTTCCCCTGGCCGGTGCTTTTTTCTCTGGAACAGTCATATCCGTATCTTCATCAGCAAAAAGACGGGGCAGATAAATTCTGAAAGTAGAACCCTGACCGGGTTCGCTGTAAACATTGATGAAACCATTATTCTGTTTGACAATGCCATATATCATCGCAAGACCTAAACCGGTCCCCTTGCCCATCTCCTTTGTGGTAAAAAAGGGCTCAAACAAATTGTTCAGAGTTTCTTTGTCCATACCACATCCATCGTCACTGACACTCAGCAGGACAAAGTCACCGGGGATACCCCCGGCATGTTCGGCACAGTAAGCCTCATCAAAGCTGACCATACCCGTTTCAATGGTGAGTTTACCCACCCCTGCAATGGCATCCCGAGCATTCACGCAAAGATTGGCCAGAATCTGGTCGATCTGGGAGGGGTCCATTTTTACGGGCCAAAGGGTCTCAGCGGGTTTCCAGGCCAGGTCGATGTCTTCGCCGATGAGCCGGCGCAGCATGGTCAGCATGCTTTTTACGGTGAGGTTCAGATCCAGTTTTCGGGGAGTGATGATCTGTTTTCTGGCAAAGGTCAAAAGCTGCCGGGTCAGATCAGCCGACCGTTGCGCTGCCTTTTGGATTTCTTTCAGGTCTGAATAAATGTCAGGATTTCCCTCTGCCTGTTCCAGGGCCAGTTCCGCATGTCCCAGGATGACCCCCAGCATGTTGTTGAAATCATGGGCCACACCGCCGGCCAGGCGGCCTACAGACTCCATCTTCTGAGCCTGGAGGAGCTGGGCCTCCATCTTTTTCAGATCGGTAATATCTGTGGCGATCTGCATCCGGACCAGACGTCCGTCCGTCCATTCAATGGCCCGGTCGTGATTGATATAGAACTTACCATTGACGGGGTTATGGTCATGCCAAGTGCAGACACCTGATGCCCGTCCATTTCCATCGATCAGTTGTTTATTGGTGCAGAAATCACAGATCTCCGTATTTTTTCTGAACTCCTTGAAACAGATGCTACCTGTTTTATCACCGCCAAAATCGGTGATCATCTGCCGATTCATGAACAAGATCTCATATGTTTCCATGTCCGCCACGTAGACTGTTGAATCAATACTGTCCAGAATGGTCAGCATTTTTTCATGGGCCAAACACAAATCTTCTTCAGCCCGTTTACGTTCGGTGATGTCAGTATGAGTACCAATCATTCGCAGGGGGACACCGTTTTCGTCCCGTTCCACGATTTTTCCACGCCCCTGAATCCACATCCACGATCCATCCTTGTGCCTGAAGCGAAACTCGATATCAAAACGATCGGATTGACCGGAAAGATATGCCTGTATGGCCGCTTCAGCATTGGGCAGATCCTCTGGATGCACACGCTCTGCCCAAGCCTTAAAATTCTGGGGGAATTCGTTGTTCGTATAACCGGCTATGGTGTAATAGCGTTCATCGAAAAGGGTTTTATTGGTGGACAGATTCCAGTCCCAGATGCCTTCATTTTTAATCGCCATGGCCAGTTCCAGCCGTTCTTCGCTTTCTTTTAATTTCTGTTCGGCTTGCTTGCGCTCAGTGATGTCTGCGATGATGCCGGTAACCCGCACAGGAAGGCCATCCTTATCCCGCTCAGCAATCTTGCCGCGATCCAGAACCCACAGCCACCTGCCAGACTTGGTCCGAAACCGGTGCTCGGACTGATATACCGGCAGTCGTCCCTCGACATGTCCTGTCAATCGATCAAGAATGACAGCCAGATCCTCGGGATGGACGTGCTGCTTGAAGAATTCCACGGTGGGTTCAACCTCGTCGGGCCGATACTCCAGCATCTGAGCCCAGAGATCGTTGTAGACGACAGCGCCATCCTGAGGATTCCAATCCCACATGCCTAATTTCCCGCCCTGCAACGCGAATTCGAGCCTCTGAAGGCTCTCCCGCAAAGCCTCTTCCGCCTGTTTGCGCTCGGTGACATCCCGGCTTATGATAATGACGCCATAGGGTTTTTGATCCTTATCCCGCAGGAACCTGCAACTGGACTCCACCCATACGATGGATCTGTCCTTCCTGTATTGCTCATATTCAATGATACGGGACCTTGATGGATCGACGTTGCCGGAAGCTTCCAGCATTATTTCCTCTTTAAACATTTTTTGAATTCTTATCAACGAGTCCGGTGTCACGATTTCTTCGATTGAATGCGTTATTGCCTCTTCAACCGTCAACCCGGTCAGGCGGCCTATGGACGGACTGACATAGTAAAACCGAAGGTTCATGTCCATCAAGGAGATAACGTCCGACATGTTCTCTGCCATTAGCCGGTATTTTTCTTCGCTCTCCAGCAGTTCTTTTGTCTTTATATTCACTCTTGAACGCAACATCCAAGACCACAGGAGCGAGAGGGCAAGGAGCATAATCAGGGGGATTAAGACAATGGCGGCATATTTGATAATCAATCCGATATTAATCCGGGTTGGCTCCAGAACACCCAGCCATTTTTCGGAAATCTTTTGATACTCTCCGGTCTGATTGATGATACTGAGACCTTCTGTGAAAAGTGACAGCAGGTGATTGTTTCCTTTTCTGACTGCAAAACAATTCTCAAAAGGTTCAAGGGAAGGACCAACAGACGTGATGTTTGAAAGTTTTAGTTCCTTGATCCAGTAAAACCCGGGCATCTGGGCAACCAAGGCATAGTCCCCTTTTCCCGATGCAAGCAGCCTCAGTGCGTCGGCCGGTGTTTCAGTCAGCAATATCCTATCCGTCAGGCGATGTTTGAGGACATAGTCGTGCATGGCTTCTCCGCGCATGACGATGATTTCCCTATCGCGGGTGTTTTCTATGGACTCTACAGAGGGTGAATGAATGCGAGCAAAAATTGCAGTGCTCACGATGGAAAACGGCGGGGAAAAATCAAAAATCTTTGCCCGCTCCTCCGAATAAAACATGCCTGGTATAATATCAATTGTGGCATTTTCAAGTGCGTTGCGTGCTTCAGTCCAAGGGGTCAGTCTAATTTCAATATTGATGCCCATGGTCTTGGCGATGGCCCGGGTTAATTCCACACTCAAACCCGTGGGTTCCCCTTTCTCATCGAGAAAGCTATAAGGTGGATAGCCAATTTCTCCCCCGACAATAATTATGTTTTTCCCCTGGCCGGAAGATTTGCTGGCAGTTGCCGGGGCAATATTTAGGGCAAGGGTAATTGCGATCACACAGATCACTGAGATAATTTGCCGATAAGTTCTCATCAACGATAGGCTTACCTTCTGATAAACACCATTACGCAACGAGCAGGTTTTCAGCATCGGCTCTCGCCTCCTAAGCCCTTTTTAAATGTCCGAAAAATGCATTTTTTCGACGTGACTGATATTTCTGGCAGGGGATATTACTTTTGAGTTCACCCAAGCTCACCTTGCGGTAAAATACCTT
>CAZAHK010000032.1:0-29176 GCA_964484555.1 uncultured Desulfobacula sp. | reverse complement strand
TTCTGCCCGATGATGCGGCCCTGTACCCGGAAGATCCTGCAAGGATATCATCCAGCCTTTTCCGGTAATGGGCCGTGATGTTTTTCACATAAGCCAGATCCTTCAACCGGCCCTCAATCTTAAAGGAGGTGATGCCGGCCTCAACAAGGTCATGAAGATAATCGGAACGGTTCATATCCTTGAGGGACAAAAGGTGGCGGTCTTTTTCCAGCATATGGCCCTGGCTATTCATGAGGGCCCAGGAAAGACGGCAGGGCTGCCCGCACTGCCCTCGGTTGGCGCTTCTTTTTCCAATGGCGGCGCTGAAATAGCAGCGGCCGCTGTAGCAGGCGCAAAGTGCCCCATGCACAAAGGTTTCCAGGTCCACAGCGGTATTCTGCCGGATCTCTTTGATTTCCATGAGGGACAGTTCCCTTGCCAGAATCACCCGTTCAAATCCGGCCGATTCTAAAAACCGGACCCGGTCAACGGTCCGGTTGTCCAGTTGGGTGCTGGCAAACAAGGGAATGGGCGGCAGATCCAGTTCCAGAACCCCCAGATCCTGGATGATCAGGGCATCGGCCCCGGCATTCCACAAATGCCGGATTAATTTTTGAACTTCCTCCAGTTCATGGTCAAAAATAAGGGTGTTCAAGGCAATATAAATTTTTGCCTTATAGAAATGAGCATAGGCAGCCAGTTTTTCAATCTCATCGATGTCATTACCGGCCGCGGCCCTTGCGCTGAAGCCGGAAGCCCCGATATAGACGGCATCGGCCCCATGGTTGACGGCAGCCATCCCCAGTTCCCTGTTTTTTGCCGGTGACAGTAATTCCAATGGTTGCATGGCCGCCCCCTCCTTCTTCTTTAGCGGATGAATAATTTTCTTCCCTGTTTTCATCTTTTAGCAATGATGGTATAATTCAATAATTTTTTCAAGGGATGACAGGAACAGACCCTATATTTTAAAAGGAATCCATCAGATGAACACTTTCAAGCCCAATGCATTGCCCCTTTTAATCGGCAGCCTTCCCATGACGGACCACACGGCAGCGGTCAAACTTGTTTTTGACCATACACCGGACATCCCCCTCTGGGTCCAACTGCCCCTTTACCGCGAAGAGGGCATGATCAGCCAGTTTCTCTCCGGTCTCCCCGGGTTCGCCGAAGGAAGTGAAAAAAATCTCCTGGACACCTCCAGGCCCGGTTTTGATACCGAGCTGGTATCCTTTTTTGAAGACTATCTCTCCCTGTCTGAGTCCGGCGATGACATAGGCGGTTCACGGTTTGCCCTGTCCGGAGCCAGGGGAAAAGGATTTTTTGAATTTTTGCGGCAGGTGGATGAAAAAAAGACTCCGTTTATTGCCCTCAAAGGCCAGGTAACCGGCCCCATTACCTTTGGAACAGCGGTAAAGGACGAAACCGACCGGGATATATTCTACCATGATCAGCTAAGGGATGCCGCCATTAAAAAGCTGGCCATGAATGCAAAATGGCAGGCCAGGGAATTTTCCAAACGGGGGGCTGTTCCCATCATTTTCCTGGATGAACCGGCCCTGGCCGGATTCGGAACCTCGGCCTATATCACCATCAGCAAGGCCGACGTCATCCTCGGGATCGAGGAAATTTCCCGGGAAATCCACTCGGAAGGCGGTCTTGCCGGGGTTCATGTCTGCGCCAACACGGAATGGGATATGCTCCTGGGAGCCGATATCGATATCATCAGCTTTGATGCGTTTTCTTATTTTGACAAATTCATCCTTTATCCTGAAATGATCAAACGCTTTTTAGACCAGGGAAAGATCCTGGCCTGGGGGATTGTCCCCACGGGAAAGCCGGACCTCATTGCCGCTCAAACCGGCCCCGGCCTGATCCGGATGCTGCACGCGCAACTGGATGAATTATCGGAGAAAACAGGCATCGACAAGGCAACCCTCCTCTCCCAGTCCTTTATCACACCGAGCTGCGGCACCGGCTCCATAGACCTTGAATCTGCCAAAAAGGTACTGACCATGACCCAAGAAGTATCCAAGGCCTTCCGAAAGTCCTAGGCAGGGCTATCGGTTTTCTTGCCCTATTGATTTTCTTTAAGGGCTTCTGCTGAAAAATCTTTTGAACGCACCTCAAGATTTTCAAAATACAGGGGATACTGTTTCATGGATGCGGCCAGGATGATATCCCAGGGCAGATCGGCAAAGGTGCCGTGGTCCTTCACATATTCCATGTGCCGGTGACCTGATTGATCAAAGGGATGAAAAATGGAATCCTTTGTTCCGTCGAACTCCAGGGGTTTTACATTAAAATTGGTGCAAAGCTCCAGGTTAAAGGCCGGGGTGGCCTTGACCCATTTTCCGTTCAGAAAGATATCCGTGTATCCGTGGTATACAAAGACGTCGGTTCCCATGAGGCTTCTGAGCCGTTCGGTATTCAGATGGTTCCGGACATCGGCGAAGCCGAGCCTTGCCGGAATCCCCTGACTCCTCAGGCAGGCCGTCAGAACCACGGCCTTGGCCACGCAATAGCCATGGCCCCGCAGGAGGATGGCGCCGGCCTTCATGGATTCTTTATTCGGTTCAATGCTGTAGGGGTTATACCGGAGTTTATCCCGGACTGCATAATAGATGGCAACGGCCTTTTCCGTATCCGTTTTCCCGGATTGGCCGTGGTTTTCGGCAAAGGCCGTGACGGCCGGGTGGTCGCTTTCAATATAATAGGTCGGACGAAGATATTCTTCCATAATTCACGCTTGTCCTGTTTGGGTTCTTAACAAGCTCTATTCTTACCCTAATATGGATTAAAAAAGAACTCTTTTTAAATGTCGGGACATTTTTCATTTGTCTCCCGGAACAAAAATGTCCCGCTGCCTGAGACAGATCCATGTCTTGTTCCGGGGGAATCCGTCACCTTTCCTCCATACCGGGCCATAGGGCGGACCCGGCATAATTTATGCTGTTATATGTTTTACCTATTCAATTTTAGAAAGGGCAGGAAACCATGGCAAAACCCTATGGACGAAAAACAAAGCTTGAGGTCGGCACTATCCTGAGGGAAACGGACCGGGCCACGGCCTTTGAAAAACTGGCTCAAATCCCTGACGAGCAGCTCGTGGGTCACCTTTTTTCCTATTTCTACAATACGGACCCCCTCATCAAATTCCGGAGCGCTTCAGCCATGGGCCGTCTTGTTGCCCGCATGGCGAAGCAAAACATGGAAAAGGCAAGGATTGTTCTGAGGCGCATCATGTGGAACCTGAATGACGAATCCGGCGGTATCGGCTGGGGCTCACCCGAAGCCATGGGAGAAATCCTGGCCCGGAGCCCGGAGCTTGCCCTGGAATTTAAATCCATTCTTTTTTCCTATCTTGATCCGGGCGGCAATTTTATTGAGCATGAAATGCTTCAACAAGGGGTATTGTGGGGAATCGGCACTTATCTGGACGCCAATCCCCGGGATCTCAACGAAAAAATACGGGCAATGCTTTACTGTTACCTGCATTCAAAGGACCCGGTAAAAAAGGCCTATGCCTTCAGGGCCCTGGGGTATGCCCGAAGTTTCCAGTGCTGCCCTGTGCCTGAGCATATCCGGACGGATGAGGGCCTTGTGGATCTCTTTAACGGCTGGAATTTTTCCGAAGTCCGTATATCTGATCTTACAAAAAGCAGCGAGGATGAAAAAGATTTTGCCTCATGAATCCTGTGGTATGCTTATTGAAAATACTTTCGAGGAAAATGGTGGGAATGTGTTTATATCGGAACGTAAATCATCAATACCAGTCTGATATATGTGAAAGAAAAAGGCCATGCTGAAAAAAAAATGTGACATCAATCTTGTTCAAACCATTGAGCTTGCCCGGCAGATGATCGCTCTCGCCCAAACCGGGTATGAACAACGGGAAGATCCGGGATGCGGCGTTCTTTACGGAATCCTTCTGGATTCCGGCTACCGGATTCTGGATCTTGCACAGAAAGAAAGACAGGCCCATATGCAGAAAGGCTGGTGGGAAAATTCAGACAAAAAGGAAAATAAGCAAACCGGAGATTGAAGGTGATGAAACCCGTCATTGATTTAGGTTGCTGCATCCTCTGTGAAATCTGCGTGGAGCTTGCCCCCCATGCATTTAAGATTAATGACACCGGCTATGTGGAGGTTCTTCCCCTGGATGATGATGCAGATGAAGACATCCGAGAGGCCGTTAAAAACTGTCCCAAAGATTGCATCAGTTGGGAATAATTCTTTGGGCCAAAAAAATTCCTGCCCGTCAACACGCTTTCCCTTCATAAAAATCACAAAACTCAGCCTGAATTATCAAAAAACCATTGCACCTGATACACAAATGTGTCATTTACCTCTTCAACACCCATGATCAACCAATATGATCAACCGATGTTTTATATATGGAAAATAAGAGAATGAGGGATTTGACCCAAAACCTGCTGGACCACGAAAATTTCAACCTTGTCCTGGACAGCCTGAAGCTCGGCATCATTGCCCATACCCCGGACAGGATCATTACGGTTTTCAATAAAGAGGCCGAGCGAATTACCGGCTATCTTAAAGAAGAGGTCATCGGCAGAGACTGCCATATTGTTTTTGAAAACCCTTTCTGCGGCGGAAAATGCTCTTTTTGCAACGGTCCGCCCGAGTTTTTTTCAGGGACAAAAGAATATCCCCTGAGCATCCTGGCCAAGGACGGTTCATCCCACCAACTTGAGATGACGGTTTCCGCCATCATCAGCCAGGATCATGTGTTCAGGGGAGTCCTGGCCTCCTTCCGGGATGTCACCGAAACCTTTAATCTCTCCCTGAAAGCGGAAAATCTGTCCAGTTTTGCCGGCATCATCGGCAAGGACAAGATCATGCAGGATATCTTCCGCCAGATCAGGGACGTGGCCCTCTATAATTACCCGGTCCACATTTCCGGTGACACCGGAACAGGCAAGGAGCGGGTGGCCTATGCCATCCATGATATCAGCGCCTGCGGTAACGGCACCTTTGTGCCGGTTAACTGCGGGGCCATCCCCGAAGGCATTGTGGAAAGCGAATTGTTCGGCCATGTCAAGGGCGCATTCTCAGGAGCCATCAAGGACAGGAAGGGAAGATTTGAGCTGGCCCACAAAGGAACCCTGTTTCTGGACGAAGTGGCGGATCTGCCCTTGAAAACCCAGGTCAAGCTCTTAAGATTCCTTCAGGAAGGAACCTTTGAAAAAGTGGGGGGTGAAAAAAAGATATCCGTGGATGTCCGGATCATCAGTGCGGCCAACAAAAACCTGAAAGATGAAGTCAAGGCTGGCCGGTTCAGGGAAGACCTGTTTTACCGGCTCAATGTGATCCCCATCCACCTGCCGCCCCTGCGGCAGCGCAAAAGCGATATCCCCCTTCTGGCGGCCCATTTTCTAAAGGAAGCCGAACAGGAAAGCAGCCACCCGGTGCCGGAGCTGGCTCCGGAAAGCCTGGATATCCTCATGGATTACCACTGGCCTGGAAATGTCCGGGAATTGAAAAACGTCATCCAGTTTTCCGTAGTGCGGTCCCGGGGAAATAAGATTCTGCCCTCGGATCTTCCCCTGGAAATCACCCAGGGAAGGAACATTGAAGCCAAGACTCCGGAAAAATCTCCTGATCCGGCGGAGATGAGTCCCCTCAAAGGAAAACTGGACCTTGAATCGGTCAGGGCCGCCATCCAAAAGACCGGGGGCAATAAGTCCAAGGCCGCCAGGGTGCTGGGCGTCGGAAGGGCAACCCTTTACCGGTTCCTGACCCAGTACGACGAATTAAAGCATTATGCCGACCAGGTCTGAAAGAAGGCTGCCCCTCCCTGCCCCAAGAAGCTGAATTTTTTGGCTTATGAGCCGAGAATCTTCAGCTTTTTTTCTGTTTCATCAAACGCGAACCGGATGGTTTCATCGGCCATGAATTCTCCCTTCAGAATCGCCAGGGACAAGGGATTCTCAAGCTCCTGCTGGATGACCCGCTTCAGGGGACGGGCCCCGAATACGGGATCATAGCCCTTCCGGGCCAGGTGGTCCATGGCCCTGTCATCGAGACGGACGGAAAGATTCCGTGATTTCAGACGGTTATTGAGTTTTTCAATCTGGATGGCCGCAATCTCCCGGATATTCCCCAGGGTCAGGGCATGGAAGGTGATGATCTCATCGATCCGGTTCAGGAATTCGGGCCTGAAGGCCTCTTTCAGGGCCTGATCAATCCCCTGCCGCACCTCTTTGTCCTCAAGGTGGATTCCCGCTTCCTGGAGAAGCCGGGACCCCACATTGGAGGTCATGATGATGATGGTGTTTTTAAAATCCACGGTCCGGCCGTGGCCATCCGTCATCCTTCCGTCATCCAGAACCTGAAGCAGCACATTGAACACATCCGGGTGGGCCTTTTCAATCTCGTCAAAAAGGATCACCGAATAGGGCCGTCTTCGAACCGCCTCGGTGAGATAGCCTCCTTCATCATAGCCCACATAGCCCGGAGGAGCGCCGATGAGCCTTGCCACGGAATGTTTTTCCATGTATTCGGACATGTCCACCCGGATCATGGCCTGGCTGGAATCAAACATGAATTCGGCCAGGGATTTGGCCAGCTCGGTTTTACCGACGCCCGTCGGCCCCATGAAGATAAAGGTGCCGATGGGCCGGTCTTCGGGCTGGAGCCCGGACCGGGCCCGCCGAACGGCGTTGGACACGGCATCTATGGCTTTTTCCTGGCCGATGACCCGCTTTTTGATATGATCTTCCATGAAGATGAGCTTTTCCTGCTCTCCTTTCAGCATTCGGGATACGGGGATGCCGGTCCAGGAGGAGACGACTTCAGCCACATCCGAGGCTTCCACATCTTCTTTCAGCATTCGCTTGTCCTTCTGGAGGCCGTCCAGTGCCTGTTTTCTGCCGAGCAGATCCCGTTGCAGTTGCTCAATGGTGCCGTACCGGATTTTGGCCACGGTTTCCAGGTCCCCGTTTCGTTCCGCCACATGGGCCTGGGTCTGGTACCGGTCGATTTCTTCCCGGATGGCGCTGATTTCCTGGATAATCTTTTTTTCCGTGTCCCAGTGAAGTTTCAAAGGGCTGACGGTTTCCTGCATGGCGGCTATATCTTTTTCCAGTCGTTCAAGCCGTTCCATGGAGGCCTTGTCCTTTTCCTTGATCAGGGCCTGGCGCTCGATCTGGGCCTGGGTGATCTTCCGCCGGATCTCATCGATCTCCCTGGGCATGGAATCAATCTCTATCCGCAGCCGGGAGGCGCATTCATCAATGAGATCCACGGCCTTATCCGGCAAAAACCGGTCGGCGATATACCGGTTGGACAGGGTGGCGGCGGCCACAAGGGCCGAGTCCTTGATCCGGATGCCGTGGTGAACCTCATATTTTTCCTTGAGCCCCCTTAAAATGGAGATGGTATCCTCCACACTGGGTTCCTTGGCCAGAACCGGCTGGAAGCGCCGTTCAAGGGCCGCATCCTTTTCAATATATTTGCGGTATTCATTGAGGGTGGTGGCGCCCACGCACCGGAGGGTTCCCCTGGCCAGGGCAGGCTTGAGCATATTGGAGGCATCCACGGACCCTTCGGCGGCCCCGGCCCCCACCACCGTATGGAGTTCGTCAATAAAAAGAACAATCTCCCCCTCGGCCGCCTCCACTTCTTTCAGGACCGCCTTGAGACGTTCTTCAAACTCCCCCCGGAATTTGGCCCCGGCCACGAGAGCCCCCATATCCAGGGCAATGACCCGCCGGTTTTTCAACGAATCCGACACATCGCCTTCAATGATTCTCTGGGCCAGCCCTTCCACGATGGCGGTTTTACCCACGCCCGGTTCACCGATCAATACCGGGTTGTTTTTCCGGCGCCGGGACAGGACCTGGACGATGCGCCGGATTTCCTCATCCCGGCCGATGACCGGGTCCAGCTTCCCGTCCCGGGCAAGTTTGGTCAGATCCCGGCCAAACTTTTCAAGGGCCTGGTATTTTTCTTCCGGGTTCTGGTCGGTCACCGTCTGGTTTCCCCGGATATCCTTGAGAACCGTCAGTATAGCCTCCCGCGTGACCCCATTTTTTTTCAGAATAGTAAAGGCCTCTCCTTTGAGCGTCACCAGGGCCAAAAGGATATGCTCCAGGCTCACATACTGGTCCTTCATTTTTTCAGCTTCTGAAAAGGCCTGGTCCAGGACTTTTTTGCCGTCCTGGGAAAGATAGACGGCCGTAGCCCCGGACACGGTGGGAAGCTTGTCGGCGGCAGCCCGGATATCCCTTTTCAAACCTTCAACTTCACCGCCGATCCGCTTTAATATGGATAACCCGATTCCCTGGTCATCCTCAACCATGACCTTTAAAAAATGGACCGGTTCAATGGCCTGGTTCCCGGATTTTTCCGCCATATCATGGGCTGACTGCACGAGTTCCTGAGATTTTACCGTCAATTTATCAAGTTTCATAAGATTCCTTTCATTATCTTTTATGATTTTTTAATTAAAGTAATGTCATTCAACCCCCCGTCAAGCTGTTCCCGCAGTTTTTATTTAAACCCTTGGCACACAACCCTTGTTTTAACATTGACAACTCCCACTCTGTGGTATATTTTATGGAACATTACGCATGAACCACCAAACCTATTTCTGAATAACGGGTAAACATGGAAAGCAGCAGATTCAAGGATATCCGGGCAAAACTCAATAAAACCCAAAAGGAAATGGCCCAGCTTCTGGGGGTTTCCATCAAGGCCATTCACAGCTATGAACAGGGGTGGCGCAAAATCCCCCACCATGTTGAGCGCCAGCTCCTTTTTCTTTTTTCCAGGGCCTTGATGAGCGCAGGGAAGCTCAATGACAAATGCTGGGACATGTTAAATTGTTCGGACAAACGCCGGAAAAATTGCCCGGCCTTTGAGTTCAATTCCGGGGACCTGTGCTGGTTCATCAACGGGACCAAATGCAGCGGGGAGGCCCACCATTCCTGGGAAGACAAAATGGAAGAGTGCACCGGCTGCAAGGTATTTAAAAATTTTTTTGAACCCTGAAAAAGGATGTTTGAACAATGGAAGAGCTTATTCATAACGGGCTATGCCGGACCGGCAGGGATAATGCGGCGGAACACCGCAAGGAGCTGCCCCATGTCATCAACGCCATACTTTCCTCCATGGACGACAAACGCTGTTTTGCCCATATCGGAGATGAACCCATTCATTTTTCAACCTCGGTCAGGGAAATGATAGACAAATTCAGGGAAGTCCTTTTTCCGGGCTATTTTTCCAGCGAAAAAATAGACGGGGCCAACCTGGTCTATAATCTCGGCCAGGGAATCTCCAAACTCTACGACATCCTGTCGGACCAGATCATCCATGTGCTCCGGCATGATTGTCTGCGCTACGGCCAGGCCTGTTCCGAATGTGAAAACAGCGGCCATGGGGTTGCCCTGGATGTGATCCGGAAAATCCCGGAGCTGCGCGTCATCCTGGCCGAAGACATCAAAGGGGCCTATGACGGGGACCCGGCTGCCAAAAGCCACGATGAAATCATTTTTTCCTATCCGGGCCTGTATGCCATCACGGTTTACAGAATCGCCCACATCCTGCACAACCTGGGGGTTCCCCAGTTGCCGCGGATCATGACCGAACATGCCCACAGCATGACCGGCATTGATATCCATCCGGGCGCCCGAATCGGCAAACGCTTTGTCATTGACCACGGCACCGGGCTTGTGATTGGTGAAACCAGCGTCATCGGCAACAATGTGAGAATCTATCAGAATGTGACCATCGGGGCACTGTCCCTGCCGCCCAACGCGGGGGAAAAGCTTCGCGGGGCCAAACGCCACCCCACCATTGAAGACGATGTCATCATCTATTCCGGGGCCACCCTCCTGGGCGGGGACACCGTCATCGGCGCACGGTCAGTGGTGGGCGGCAATGTCTGGCTGACCCAATCCATCCCGCCGGACACCAAGGTCTTTATCGATTCCCCCCGGCTCGTTTACAAATACCAGGAAACAGAGGAGACAGCCCATGAATACCAGATCTGACATCACCAAAATCATCGGCAATACCCCGCTTGTCCATATCCGGACGGCCAGCCGCCAAACCGGGGCCAGGCTTTATGGAAAGCTGGAATTCTTTAATCCCCTGTCCAGTGTCAAAGACAGAATCGGTTTTGCCATGATAGAAGACGGCCTTCAGACGGGAAAAATCTCAGCCGGGTCCGTCATTGTGGAACCTACCAGCGGCAATACCGGTATTGCCCTGGCCTTCGTGGCCAGGGTCAAAGGGCTGAAACTCATCTTAACCATGCCGGAAACCCTGAGCATTGAACGCCGGCAGATTTTAAAGCACCTGGGCGCCGAACTGGTCCTGACTGAAGGGACCAAGGGCATGAAAGGGGCCATTGAGGAAGCCCGGAAAATTGTCGATCAGACTCCCAACACCTTTATGCCGGACCAGTTTTCCAACCCGGCCAACCCGGAGATCCATCGCCGGACCACGGCCCTTGAAATCTGGAAGGATACGGAAGGCAAGATCGATATCTTTGTGGCCGGGGTCGGCACCGGCGGCACCATCACCGGGGTCTCGGAAGTCTTAAAGCAGAAAAAGCCGGGCCTCATATCCATTGCCGTCGAGCCTGCGGCCTCACCCGTCATCTCCGGTGGAGCCCCCGGCCCCCATAAGATCCAGGGCATCGGGGCCGGTTTTATTCCCAAAAACCTGAACGTCAAGATCCTGGATGAAATCATCCCGGTTCAAAACGAGGACGCCTTCCAGGGCGCCAAAGATCTTGCCCTTGAAGAAGGCATCTTCTGCGGCATTTCATCGGGCGCCGCCTTCCATGCAGCCAAGATTGCGGCTTCCCGGCCGGAAAACCAGGGCAAGACCATTGTCTTCATCGTCTGCGACACCGGAGAACGCTACCTGAGCACGGATCTGTTCAAACCCGGTCTTGGGTAAGAACCCTTGAAGCAATATTGGGGACCGGCTGCAAACCGCGCCCCAAAATAACAGCCATCAGGATTCAGGATCAATGAAATGCGGCAGCCGTTTTTCAAAATGGGCCATGACCGCTTCCATATTGTTTTCCTTGCCCAGAAGAGACATTTCCAGGGCCGATTCCATGAGCAGGCCCTTGGCGACATCACCGTGCCAGACACTATCCAGCAGACGTTTGGCCGCCCGGACGGCATGGGGAGATTTATCTGCAATCTCCCGAGCCAGGGCCATGGCGTCCTCATGGGGACATTCACTGGTGCGGGTTACAAGGTTGAGCCTTGCCGCTTCTTCACCCGAAATGATTTTAGCCGTATAAATCAGCTCCTTTGCCACATCAAGGGGAATAAGGTCCCGTATGGTCTGGGTGGCGGACATATCGGGCACAATCCCCCAGTGCAGTTCCCGGAGGGATAACTTCGCATCGGGCCGGGCGATACGGATATCGGCGCCCAGTGCAATCTGGCAGCCGCCCCCGATGCATGCGCCATGGACCGCAGCAATCACCGGCATGGGAAGCTGTTTCCATCCATAGGCAATATGCTGGGCCTGGTTGGTAATCCCTCCTTTATACCGGCCCACCAAGCTCAGGCCATCTTTTTTCCCGTCCAGCTCCCCCATGCTGGCAAAGATGTCCATGTCCAAACCTGCGCAAAAGCCCTTACCTTCCCCAGAAAGTACGACCACACGGACACCCGGCTCGACTGCGAGGCGTTCAAGCATCTGCGAAATGGCATCAAACATTTCCCGGCTGAGGGCGTTCAGTTTGTCAGGGCGGTTCAGGCGGACATCGGCAATATGGTTTTCTATGGAAATGGTCACCAAGTCTGTCATTGTTTAAATCTCCCGTTTTTAAATAAATTCCATTGCCAAGGCATCCTCGCCAGCATTCCATCTGTTGGATTTGCGGTCATCTGCCATATTTTAATTTCCTCCTCCCATGTAACCGGCCTTTTCCGGGTGACATGAGATCATGGGGCAAAATTCCCGGAACAGGCAAGGGATACAGCACCAGTCATATAACAGGATATGGAAGAACACAACAGGAATCAAAGCCTGAATAAGAGCCCCTGGACTCATCTCCGGGCGGATGTCGTTTACTTTTGAGGCCGTCTGGTATAATGAACAAAAGAATATGATTAAAATTCAGGGGAAAGGATTCAGGGCCTAAAAATGTGCGTTAACATCATCCATGCATCAGCAGAAAGGCTTTCCATCGACCGGTTTTCCGCCCGGCCCGGTGAGGCCTGGTGCATCTATGGGGCCATCCATTCCGGGATCCATGAATTTTTCAGGCTCCTCACCGGGGATATGCCCGGAATTTCGGCCGAAGTCCTGGAACTGCCGGAAGCCCCCGGCATTGTATCCTTCAAAAAACAGCAGGCCGTTTATGAATCCGAGCTGAAAAAAGATGATACGGATTATATGGACAGGGTGGATACGGGAACCCCGGCCCGGGATTTTATTCCGGATACCGAGGGCCACACGGATCTCATTGAGGTTCTTGGCCTTACCCGGTGCCTGGACCAGGGATTCCGGGAACTCAGCACGGGCCAGGTGAGAAAACTGATGCTGCTCTCGGAATTTTCAAAACACCCTTCCTGCCTCATGGTTGAAACCCCTTTTGAAGGGCTGGACCCTTTGAGCTGCAAGGGAGTCAGCGAGGCCCTGAATCACCTTCGCAAAACCGGAGTGATGCTTCTTCTTTTTGTATGCAACCGGTCCGACATCCCTTCCTGGTGCACCCATATCGGTGTCATGGCCCATGGCAGCCTTGTATTTCAAGGCCTCCGTGAAACAGGAATCCCATGGCTTTCCCGGGAGCCGGAACCTGGAACACCTGATTTCCGGGCATCCCTTAAGGACCTTCGAAAAGATAAAACACGGAATTTTTCAAATTTTGAAGAAGCCCCTCTCGTTCAACTCAATCAAGGGGCGGCCGGATATGGGGAAAAAACCATTTTCCAGGGACTGAGTTTGTCCATAGCCCAGGGACAGCACACCCTTGTCACCGGCCCCAACGGCAGCGGCAAATCCACCCTTCTTCAACTGATCACCGGCGACCACCCGGCCTGCTACCAAAATGACCTCACCCTTTTCGGGATCAAAAGAGGGTCCGGCGAATCCATCTGGGACCTGAAAAAAGACATGGGCATTGTCGGATCCGAGCTTCACCGGAATTATCATGTGCCGGGAAGCGCCCTGAGCGCAGTCCTTTCAGGCTATTTTGACTCCATCGGCGTATACCGGCAGACAAGCCCCGGACAGACGGCAGAGGCCATGGCATGGCTGGAACGTATCAATATGAAGGAAAAGGCCCGGACCTCCTTCCGGGACCTGAGTTTTGCCGATCAGCGCCTGGTGCTCATTGCCCGGGCACTGATCAAGCTTCCCCGGCTCCTGATTCTGGATGAGCCCACCCAGGGCCTGGATGAATCGAACCGCAAGGCCGTGCTGAATTTTATCGAAGCGATAGCCGGGGAAAATATCTGCACCATCCTCTATGTCAGTCACCGGGAGGATGAGTTCAGGGATTTTTTCATCCAGCATATCAGGATGGGGTAATCAGGTCAGAAGCCCTCTTTTTTTCAACAGGGGGACCGGGTCCACAATATGCCGCGGGAACCATTTCTTATGGTCTTCGGCGCCCAGGGCCATGGACAAGAGTTCGGAAAAATGAAGGACCGGGATGGGATTGTCCAGGGTGCAGCGGATTTCAAGGTTCAGATGGCACATGGAACAGGCCGTGACCAAGCATTCGGCCCCGGCCTCCATGGCCTTGAAAATGATTTCGTTGACGACCTTCCGGGCGATATCCGGTTTTGCCACGGACAGATAGGTGCCGCAGCAGCGGTTGGCATAGCCATAGGAGACAATGTCGGCCCCCAGGGGCTTCAAACTTTTTTCAATGATCCCGGTATGGCTTTTCTCATATCTCAGATCCGGGGGCATGAAGAGCATACACCCGTAATAGGGAGCCACCCGGATGCCTTTTAATGTTCCGGCAAGGATTTCCATATGGTCTTTCAGATCAACCCGGTTGAAAATCTCAAAAAAATGAATGATCTCCAGTTCATCATCAAAGGGTTTCCCAAAAAAATCTTCATAGTCCTGTCTCAGGGCCGGGTCTGCCTTGATGCTGAGAAAGCTTGATTTCAGGCGAAGCAGACAGCTCGGGCAGGCGATGAGCAGGGGAACGCCCCTGGGCGCCAGGGAAAGGTTTCTCATGGGCAGGTATTTGGCAGACCGCTTATCAATGCTGTGGGCCGAGGATGAGCCGCAGCAGTTCCAGTCTTCCAGCTCAACCAGGTCTATATCCATGCTTTGGCAGAATTTAAGCAGGGACAGGGTATTTTCATGGCCCGAGGCTTTTAAGGAACACCCGGGGAAAAATGAAAATTTTAATTTGCCGGAGGGCAGGCCTGGATCAGGTCTCCTGGAAGATTTTTTCAATGGCTTTTATATCCTTAACCCTGGACGGGGTCAAATCCAGTTTCCGTTTTTTCAGCATTTTCAGTCCAACCCCCATATCACTGAACAGGTCCATTTTTTTAAGCTTATACCGCATCATAATCTCAAGTTTGTGGGTTCTGCCGTATTTTTTCACCGTGTTCAACACTTCCTGATGAAAATTCAGAATATCAGGCTCCGGAATCTCAACCCCCTTTTCAAGGGCCGCATGCCTGAGGCCGTCCATGAGGGCCGGAATGTCAATGGCCATGGGGCATGCGCTGCTGCACGTATTGCACCCCACGCAAACCCAGATGGCGGACGTTTTCAGGACCTCCTCCACCATACCAAGCTGGATCATACGAATGATCTGATTGGGCGCATGATCCATGCCGTCGAGAAAAGGGCATCCGTTTGCACAGGTCTTGCACTGAAGGCAACGGTTAAAATCAATCCCTGTCTTTTCCCCCATTTCCCCGGCAAAGTCAGGGTGGCCGTCGTCGAGGAGGATCATACCACCTTCCCGTCTTTCCAGAAGGGGGACATGGCCCTGAGGCGTTCAATGACCGGAACCAGGGCGGCGATGATATGGTCCATTTCTTTCCGGGTATTGTAGTGGGACAGGGAAAACCGGATGGACCCGTGGGCGGACTTGAAAGGCACTTCCATGGCCATGAGCACATGGGAGGGATCAAGGGACCCGGATGTACAGGCAGAGCCTGAGGAGGCGCAGATGCCCTCCCGGTCCAGCATGAGCAGGATGGATTCCCCTTCCACGGCGTCAAACCCGATGGACAGAGTATTGGGAAGCCGCTTTTCCAGGTCCCCGTTCACGGAGCAGGAGGGTATTTTTTCAAGGAGTTGATTCTGGAGATAGTCCCGTAATTTCCTCACTTCCGTATCCATGACCGGCAGGTGGGCCTTGGCCAGTTCCGCCGCCTTTCCCAGCCCGATAATGGAAACCGAGTTTTCCGTACCGCCCCGCCGCCCCTTTTCCTGGTGGCCGCCGATGAAAAAGGGTGAAAATTTTACTCCCTTTCTGATGTACAATACCCCAACCCCTTTGGGAGCATGGATTTTATGCCCGGAAAGGCTCAGCATGTCCACCCCCGATGTTCTGACATCAATGGGAACCTTGCCGGCGGCCTGGACCGCATCGGTATGAAAAAGGATCCCTTTTTCCCGGATCTTTTGGGCGATTTCCGCAATGGAAAACAGGACCCCGGTTTCATTATTGGCCCACATCAAAGACACTAGGGCCGTATCGTCGGAAAGGCTTTTGTAGAGCACATCCAGGTTGAGGAGCCCTTTTTTGTCCACCGGAACAAAGGTGACCCGGTATCCCTTTGTCCGTTTCAGGAGCTTAAAAAGATTGTTGATGGCCGGGTGTTCCACATTGGAGGTAATAATATGCTTTTTGTCCGGATAGGTGTTAATGGCCGAATAAACCGCCGAATTATCGCTTTCCGTGCCGCAGCTCGTAAAGACAATCTCCTCCGGGTCGGCATGGATCAGATCCGCCACCCGTTGCCGGGCCTCTTTGATCTTTTTGGCCGTCTGATCCCCGAAGGTGTGCATGGAAGAGGGGTTGCCGTAGAATTCTCCAAAATAGGGCAGCATTTCCTGAATGACTTCATCGGCCACCCTTGTTGTTGCGTTATTGTCCGTATATACAATTTTCATTTTAAAAGCTTATCCTCAGGCATTCACAGATTCAATCAATTGCTCGATCCGGTCCAGGCATTTGCCGCAGCCGCCGCCGGCTTTGAGATAGTTGGTCACATCTTCGGTGGTCTTTAGGCCGTTTTTCTTGACGGCGTCTATAATTTCAAGATCGGTCACATCAAAGCATTCACATACCACCTGGCCCGGTTTTTCGAGGATCTGAATTCCTCTGTAATCGGCTATGGCCTTTCTCAGGGCCGCCTGTCCCATGACCGAACAATGCATTTTTTCCTTGGGCAGCCCACCCAGGTAATCGGAAATATCTTCATTGGTGAGCTTGGCAGCCTCGGTCAGGGTCATGCCCTTAATAATCTCCGTAAGGGCTGATGATGAGGCCACGGCACTGGCGCAACCAAAGGTCATGAAAGAAGCGTCCACGATTCTTTCATTCTCATTGACCTTTAAAAACAGTTTCAAGGCATCACCGCAATTGAGAGATCCCGTCTCTCCGACGGCGTTGGCGCCTTCCAGCTCTCCCACATTCCGGGGTCTTAAAAAATGGTCCTTTACCTTATCCGTATAATCCCACATAAAACTCCTCCTTTCTCCGCTCTTTTTGAGAGTTTTCCGTTTTTTAACGTATTATAGCCTAAAATACTACAGCGTGGTAGAAAGTCAATCAATGGAAATGATTTTTCCCAAGGCTTTTTTCCTGTCTTTTCAGGCCGTCAATTTTTATCTATCAGGCCAGGATTACAGGAAGCGCCCGGCCGATTTTGATGCGTTCCGTTGTGATCACCGTATCCCTGATCACGATCTCAACCCCGTTTTTGGCGGCTTTTCTCAATTTCTCCCCATAGGCCTTATCGATCTTGTCGGCAGGGCTGAAGGACTCTGCATCCATTCTCTGGATCAAAAAAAAGATCACGCCCCGCCGACCGAGAGATACCAGGTGTTCAAGCTCTTCAAGATGTTTCTGCCCCCTTTCGGTCACGGCATCGGGGAACATGGCCCGGCCCTCTTCCACCAGGGTGCAGTTTTTGATTTCCACATAGCATTTTTCCCGGTTTTCAAGGCGTCCCACCTGCTCAAGCGCCAGATCCAGCCGGGTATGGGCGCTGGTCTTCACCTCGGCCGAAACCCTGTCATAGCCTGAGAGTTCGGAAATCAAACCCTTTTCAACAGCCCGTTTGACAAGCTTATTCGGCACCTGGGTATTGATGCCCACCAGGGTTCCGGAAACCTCGATCAGTTCCCAGGTAAACCGATATTTCCGCCCAGGATTGTCACTTTGGGAAAGAAAAACCCTTGATCCGGGAAGGGCGCACCCTTTCATGGACCCGGAATTGGGACAATGGACCGTAACGGTTTCCCCGGTTTCAAGGGTCACATCCGCCAGAAACCGCTTATACCGGCGAATCAGGGTTCCGGGAACCAGAGGCGGCAAAAGAAACCCTTCATCTTTCACAGGAAACTGCCTCCATGATGCCCAGGCATACCACCTGCCTCAGGCTTTCCATGCTCATGTCCCTCCGGATGCCGAACCGGGTCAGGCAGAAATCATATTTCACCGGGTCCTGTTCTGAAAACTTCCTGAATCCTTTTGTAATCTCAAGGGCCGTTTTAAAATCCGCAGGTTTGCGCCGGGTAAACCCGAGCATGAGCCCGGCCCGGTGCATATGGGTATCCAGGGGAACCATCAACTGGGAGGGGCTCACCTTTTCCCAACCGCCCGGATCAACCTCATCCTGCCGGATCATCCAGCGCAAAAACAGATGGCTCCTCTTGCAGGCGCTCTTTTTCTCCGGGTCCGCCATGAGATGCCCCAAGTTCCTGCCCCGGCCCAACTGCCGGAAAAGAAAGCCAAGCCCTCCGACAACCGTTTCGTCCTTCGGGGACCAACCCCCATAAAAACAATTTTCAAGGGATGAAAATTCATCCAGGACCTGCCGGATTCCCCATAAAAGATCAACCAGATGGCCTTCCGAGGCAAACCGGTACCGGAAGCCTTTAAAATCATGGGTCATATCCTTTTGGGTCCGGGTCAGGACATAGGCTCGGGGGGAGGGAGTCAGCCGTTCAAGGACCCGGGCCACGGTTTTCAGGATCATTTCCACCCGGCCATAGGCCAAGCAGGCTGCTATGAGGCCTGCGATCTCACGATCCTGTGTATCCTCATAATTGTAAAGAAAGACGAGGGGGTCAGGATCGACAAATTGCCGTTGATTATAGGTTGAATACAGGCAATCGAGTTTTTCCTTTAAAAGGTGATCCATATGGTCCGTTCCGGCTAAGCCCGATAAGCAAGCCCGCGGGGATTTCTGGCGGTTTCCGGAATCGTCCGGGGGATCTTGATTAAAAATTGGGTGCCCTTGTTCCGGGTGGACCTCACCTTGATCTCGCCCCTGTGCCGGCTCACCACCTTATTGGCGATATAGAGCCCAAGTCCCGTGCCTTTATTGCCCTTGGAAGAAAAAAAGATGGTAAAAAGATTTTTCAGGGTTTCCTTGTCCATGCCAAGGCCGTTGTCCTTAATGGTAAACAGAACCTTTTCCGAATCCAACCGGGTGTGAAACTGAATAACGGGCTTTTTCTCTGCCGGGTTATCAATACAGGCTTCGATGCTGTTCTCAAGGATATTCACAAGAGCGGCCTGGAGGCTGTTCTCGTCCACTTCAAAATGATCGTCCTGGGTCAGGATATCCAGTTTCTCCTCAATGGCCACCCCATATTTTTCTGCCCCGGCAGAAACAATCCCCAGGATGTCTGCTGTGAATTGCCGAAGGGAAAACAGTCCCCACTCAAGTTTCCGGGTTTTGGTATAATACAGGATATCCATGACCAGCTTCTTGATCCTGGACGTCATCTGCTTGGATTGTTCAAAGCCTTCTTGGATTCGCTGCTGGTTTTGGCCTTCAAAACCTTTTTCCATGAGATAGATGCCGCCGTCCAGGCTGGTCAGAAGCCCTTTGATGCCATGGGATATGGAACCGATCATGAACCCCAGAGAGGTCAGATGGTCTTCCAGGTTCCGGGCCTCGGTAATATCCGTCAACATGACCAGGACGCTTGTGATCTGATCTTCCGCGTCCCTTATGGGCGCAATCCAGCACAGGACAATATGTTTTACGCCGTCGGAAGAAATGATCTGCATTTCCGAGGCATGATTTTTCCCGTCCTTAAAGGTTTTTGCCACCGTGCATCGGGTACAGGGCTCATCCCGGTTCTTCAGTATGCCGAAACAGTATTCGCCGATATGGCTACCGAAATATTCTTCAAATTTCCGGTTGCAATCCGTAATCTGGTAATCCCTGTCCACCACATAGATAAAACACGGCACTTCATTGAATAACTGCTGGTAATTTTTTTCAGATGCAGCATACCTGCTTTTATAGCAACTGTCATTAAAGCACAGGTGTTTGTGCAGATAATTTCTTTCGAGGGAACGGTTAATATAAACATCCAGGGTATGGGCGTTTGTCGGCTGGATAAAAAAGTCCGTTGCCCCTTTCTGCAATGCTTTCACCCCTGTATCAATCATCTCCGGGGGAACTGCGGCAATAACTTCCTTGTCCGGATGATTTTTAGTAATATCGGAAATCCGGTTCAAACAGTCCTGTTTTTCTTTTTGAAGAAAAATCACAACAATGTCCGGCGAAATTTTAAAGGCTGGAAAATCCAGTTCCTCTGCCGACCGGATGGACTGAAAAACCATATTTCCCATAAATCTGGATTTCTCAAGATCAGGGATACTGTTTTCAATATAATTCACCAGCAGAATCTGTCTTTTCATGACCCCATCCTCTTCAGGCGATCACACCACAAAGGAACAACAGTAATCTGTAATTTCCCGGACCCTGAGCCCGAACCTGGACTTGCCCGGCACCTCAAAGGACTCTCCTCCCTTGATCCGCTGCCATTCCTGCCGGCCCGGCAGCAAGACATCCAGATCCCCGGCCATGATGTCCATAATTTCCGGGGCATCGGTATTAAACTCATATTCGCCGGGAAGCATGATGCCCAGTGTCTTTTTCGAACCGTCCGGGAACACAAGGGTTCGGCTGGTCACCTTGCCGTCAAAATAAATATTGGCTTTTTTAACAGCGGTCACATTCTTAAATTCCGTCATGAATTCCTCCTTTTAATCCAAACGATTATTGATGCAATTCGGCATCAATGCGCTCAGAGATGAATATTTTCAACAATGACTGGTAAGGGACATCCCGTTTGTTGGCCAGGACTTTCAACTCATCAATCATGGACTCGGGAAGACGAATGGATATTGACCGGGTTGAAGGCTTAAGCCTGGGTAAAACCACCGCTTCGGCATCGGACCAGTCAAGATATTCCGAAGAATCATGCTCCTGCCAGAAAAGGCGCTCTTCCTCTTCGCTTTTAAATACCGGAATTTTCTTTTTCATTTCTGATACCTCTCTATCTCTCCATCCGTCATATCCCTTGCAGATATGATTCTTATTTTTTCGTTCCGGATGGTGAATACGATAAACAGCAACCGGTTCATATTGGTTCTGCCAAGGGCGTAATATCGATTTTCAAATATGGAATGTTCTTTATCGGGCTTTACGATCAGGGGTTTATTAAAAAAAATCTGCTCGCATTCCCCTGTGGTCACATCATGCTGATCCCGATTTTTGGCAATATTCCCATGGTCCCATTCAAAACCGGTGCAGTTTGCCAATGCCTTATCTGATCTTGCCATGAAATCTGTATACCATGAATATATACTGGAGATCAATCCTATTTCCCGCTGACCACGAAGATTCTCCGGATAACCCCGGCGGTGCATCCATGAAATATATCTTGACGACGGGAATTTGAAGGGCTTAATATAAACGCTTCATTTTAAACAATAATACGAAGGAGTACAGGGATTATGCTGAAGGAAAAAAAGATAGGCTTCATTGGATGCGGGAATATGGGGGAGGCCCTGGTCAGCGGCCTGGTGCTTTCCGGGGCGGCAAAACCTGAAAATATCATCTGCTCGGATATTGCCGAAGACCTTCTGGAAGCAGTGGAAAAAAAATACGGGGTTGTCGTCACCACCGACAATGTTGAAGTGGCCCATGCTTCCGAAATCATCATCTATGCCACCAAACCCCAGATTCTGGGGAAAGTCCTCAAGGAAACCGCGCCGGCCCTGGATACGTCCAAGCTGATCATTTCCATTGCAGCGGGTGTGCCCCTGGCCGCCATTGCCTCGGGACTTCACAAGGAGTTGAGGCTCATCCGGGTCATGCCCAATATCTGCGCCTTTGTCAAAGAAAGCGCCACGGCCATTGCTGCCGGAGACTATGCCACAAAGGAAGATATCAAACTGGCCAGGGCCATCTTCGACTCTGTGGGAAAAACCGTTTTTATCCAGGAAAATGTCCTCATGGATGCGTTTACGGGACTCAGCGGCAGTGGGCCTGCCTATATTTTCATCATCGTGGATGCCATGGCCGATGCCGGGGTGAAGATGGGACTTTCCAGAAAAGACGCCTTATTCTTATCCACCCAGACCGTCCTGGGCGCAGCCAGACTGTTGATGGAATCCAAGGAACATCCGGGCCAGCTCAAGGACCGGGTGGCCTCGCCCGGCGGGACCGCCATTGCGGGCATTCACACCCTGGAGCAGGGGGGCCTGAGAACCACCCTGATCAATGCCGTCGAAGCGGCCACCAGGCGGTCAAAGGAACTGGGAGACATGATGGTCAAAGATTTCATGGAGAACAACAAAAAGAACGGATAATTAAGATCCGGTGCAGAAACCCAAGGCGGGTGTTTTGGTTTCTGCACCGGAGGAATGGCCAAGGAACTTGAGGCGGTGGTTATTTCTAAGGTTTAAATTTCAAGTTCCTTTTTCAGCCATTCCCGAACGCTTCCTTCAACGGCATACACTCCCTTGTACTGGCCGATCCCCTTCATGAATTCCGCTTCAAGCTTTTCCGGGAGCCTGAAATTGCCCAGATCCTCGGAATCAAATCCTTTTCTTCTCACCAGGGTCAGGACCGGCGGCTTTTTCCATGTATTGATGACAAAATACACGGTTTCATTACTGTTATCCCTTGAATTATAATAGGCCTGGGACCTTAATGGTCCCCATTCCAGGTGAAGGGCAATGGCTTCTTCCGGTGTCATGTCCCAGTCCACGGAATTGACCAGGTTGAAATTTTTTTTAATATCTTTAAGACTTCCCATAACTGCCTCCTTTAATGAGTTCAACAAATCGTCCTGGAATTTTATTGAGCAAAAACCGTGCCCAAAATTCCAAGGCAGGGAAAAAGGTCTTGATATAGGGAAAGTGGAGGGGGCAAAGGAATCAGATGTTGGAGAAGGGAAAGCGAGAGACACAAATTGGTACACAGAAAACGAGACGCTTATGTCTCGCTTCCTGTGTCTTCCAATGCTTACCAGTTTTTATACAGCAATTCAAAATACCCAAAGGGTTTTACACAGGCCGGGCATTTTGAGGGGGCGGCTTTCCCCGTATGCAGGTAGCCGCAGCTCAGGCAGCGCCAGACCTTTTCCTCGTCTTTTTCAAACACCCTGCCCTTTGCGATATTATCGGCCAGCTCAAGATAAAGTGTCTCGTGGTGGGTTTCGGCCACGATAATCTTGTAAAAGGTATCGGCCGCCCGCTCAAACCCTTCTTCCTCGGCAATGACGGCAAATTTGGCGTACATGTCCTGACTGACGTATCTTTCCAGGGCCGCCGCCGACAGCAGGTTGGCCCGGGTATCCAGGATAACGCCCGTGGGAAAGGTCCACTGGATTTCAAGCTCCCCGCCGTTAAAGAATTTGAAAAACCGCAAGGCATGTTCAAATTCCTGGTTGGCCGTTTCATTGAATATCTTTGCAATCTGGATATACCCTTCTTCCCGGGCCTGGGCTGCAAAAAAATCATACCGGGTCCGGGCCTGGGTTTCGGCCGCAAAGGAGGTATGAAGGTGTTTGGCTGTCCGGCTTTCCCTGAACGCTGTCATATGTCCGCCTCTCGTTTATTCTTCGATCGTAATGGCTTCTGCGCCGCATTCCCGGGCTGCCCGGCGCACCAGGTCCTTGAGGTGCTCGGGTATTTTTTTGACCTTGATGGTGGATTTCAACTGGTCCTCATCATATTCAAACACCTCGGGACAAATCTTGTTGCAGTTTCTATCGCCCATGCACTGTGTGGTAACGGTTACTTTCATTGTTCTCTTCCTCCTTTTTAGGGTTGATTAAAAAACTTTTATCTTTTTTCTTTCCGCATCAGGCCATGGTAGGTTTCAACCCATGCCAGCAGCTTTTTCGGTGCATGCGTTCTTTTCCATGCGCCTGCGGCGTATTTATTGGCTTCCGCCATTGTGGGATAAATATGGATGGTTCCCAGGATCTTATTCAACCCTATTCCATGTTTCATTGCAAGCACAAACTCAGCCATGATGTCGGCGGCATGGTGCCCCACGATGGTAACCCCCAGGATCCGGTCTTTTCCCGGCACGGTCAATACCTTGACAAACCCGTGGTCTTCGGAATCGGCAATGGCCCGGTCCAGGTCATCCAGATTATATTTGACCATATCATAGGGAATGCCGTCCCCGGCCGCATCGGTTTCATTCAGGCCCACCCTGGCCACCTCGGGCTCGGTATAGGTGGCCCAGGGAATGGTGCGGTAATCCACGGGGAATTTTTTAAACCGTCCAAACAGGGCATTGACGGCGGCATACCAGGATTCATGGGCTGCAGTATGGGTAAACTGGTAACGGCCGTGGACATCCCCGCTGCAGAAAATATTGGGGAAATGGGTCTGCAAAAATTCATTGGTTTGAATACCGGCGTTTTTATCCAGCTCAACCCCTAATTCTTCAAGACCGAATCCTTTAACATTGGGCACCCTGCCCAGGGCAATGAGGATCTCATCAAAGATGATCCCGACCTCCTGCCCCCCATGATCACAGACCAGTTCTTTTTCCTCACCGGAAATCCTGATTTTCTTGGCGGCATGGTTTAAAAGAACACGGACACCTTCTTTTTGGAATCTGTCCAGGACCATGGCGGCGGCGTCCGGATCTTCCTTTTTCATGATCCTGCCGCCCCGCTGGACAAGGGTCACGGTTGAACCCAGCCGGGAAAAACATTGGGAAAGCTCACATCCGATGGGACCGGCGCCCAGCACCACCAGTCTTTTCGGGAGGGTTTGGATATCCCAGATCGTGTCCGACGTCAGATACCGGATGGTTTCCAGGCCCGGAAGGCCAGGCACCAGCGGTTTTGCCCCGGTGGCCACAAGGATGTTCCGGGTGGTCAGGACCCTGCCGCCCACCTCTACTTCAAAGGGGGAACGGATGTGCGCCCTGCCTTTGATGCAGTCCACCCCCAATCCTTCATACCGCTCCACCGAATCATGAGGTTCCACTTTCTTGATAACGGCCTGGACCCGGTCCATGACCTTTGCAAAGTTAAATTCAACCGAGGCCCCGTTGAACCCGAATTCTTCCGCCCTTTTGAACCGGGAAAGCAGTCTTGTGGCGGCAATCAGGGCCTTACTGGGCACACAGCCGGTATTCAGGCAGTCCCCGCCCATTTTATCGGTCTCGATGAGGGCCACCTTTGCCTTAACCGCGGCTGCGATATAGGCGGCCACGAGCCCGGCCGACCCGGCTCCGATGACGACCAGGTTATAATCATAGCGCCCCGGCCTCGGGAACCGGGAAAAAACCTTTCTCTGCCGGATAAAAGAGGCAAAGCCCTTGGCCATGAAAGGAAACAGCCCAAGGAGGGCAAAGGAAATCATGAGGCCCGGCGACAGGATGCCGGAGGGAGAGTCTATTTGGGCAAGGGCTGTTCCGGCATTGACAAACACCAGGGTGGCCGGCAGCATCCCGGCCTGGGAAACCAGGTAAAAAATCCGGGTTTTGATGGGGGTCAGGCCCATGGCCAGGTTGATCAGAAAGAAAGGAAACACGGGGACCAGCCGCAGGGTGAAGAGATAAAACCCGCCTTCTGTTTCAATTCCCCTGTTTATGGCTGTAAGCTTTGCTCCCAATTTTTTCTGAACCAGGTCCCTGAACACATACCGGGAAAAAAGAAAGGCCAGGGTGGCGCCCAGGGTGCTGGCAAAGGAAACCAGGAGGGTCCCGTAAAAAAGACCGAACAAGGCCCCGCCCGCCAGGCTCATGACGGCTGCCCCGGGAAGGGAAAGGGCGGTGACCAGAATATAGATCCCCATATAGGCTGCCATGGTCAGGACCTTGTGTTGCCCATAATACCCCTTAACCCCAACCAGGGCATTTTTCAGATAATCAAAGGAGAAATACCGGTCCAGATCCAAAATAAAAAAAAGCAGGATCAGCGCCGCCATGGCCGATATCAAGAGAATTTTCAAGCCGAAGCTCTTTTTCATGTTTTCCTTGTTTTCCCGGGTATTGGCTCTTTTTCAGGCTTTTTCAATGGCCTGGAATTTTTCCATGAATTTGACGTCAATATAATCTTTGATAATAAAGGCCAACCTGCCGCCGAAGACCAGTTGTTTTTTCTTTAAAACGCCCAGCCCGCCCCCCAAATTGAAAATCAACAGATATTCAGGCCCCGGATCAAAGGGCTTCAGCGTTTTCCCTTCCAGGGCAGCCATGAGATTGTGCAACAGGACCGGGTTCTGGCGGACGGCATAGACCCCCACCTTATCCAGGGGCTGGGCCTTGAAATAAATACAGTCTCCGCCGCCGAAAATTTCCGGATATTGAACGGACTGGAGGTACTGGTTTACGAGAAGGCCCTTATCAGGACCCATGGGAAGACCGGATGCCTCAAAAATAGTGGAGGGTTTGACGCCCAGGGCCATGAAAATAAAATCCGCCGGAAAGGTTTCCCCTGAATCCAGGGTAATCCTGTCAGGCCGGATGTCGTTTGCATACCCGGTTTCAATGATGTGAATCCCCCTTTTCACAAGGGAGGAGCGAACCCTTGACCGGACATTTTCCGGAAACCTTGCCATGAATTTTTTCCCTGCAAAAATCCGGATCTCCGGCATATGGCCTTTCAGCTTTTTAGCCAGTTGCCAGGTGTTCCCGGCAATTTCCGCAGACGAAGGCCCGCCGCCCACAATGGCGACCATGATTTTTTTTTCGGCAAACAGGGCCTTGAGCTTTTCAGAGGCTTCCATGAGCTTTTCAATGGGCTTCACCGAATAGATATTCCCGCTTTTTTCCATGTCCGGCGCCATGGGCACATAGCTGCCGGCATTAAAGGAAAGGACATCATAGGCAAAGGCATGGCCGGTTTCGGTATAAACCTCTTTTTTAACCGGATCCATGCGCAGGACCTTGTCTTTTACAAAAATTCCTCCCTGCTTTTGCACCACATCCCTTGTGGCAAACCGGATGTCGTCGGGGTTGTAAGTCCCGCCCAGCATTCCCGGCCCCATGCCGGAATAATAATGGTAAAACGAAGGCCCGATGACCGTGACCTTAAATCCTTTTTCAACAAATCTGCCGATATTTTCCAGGGTCATCATATGGGCATGACCGCCGCCCACCAGTATCAGATGTTTTCTCATTTTGCCCCTTTCTCTTCAAAGACTGTCCATGAGTTTTCCAAGACTTGCCAGATGGGCCTTTTCTTCATCGGCAATCTTCAGGACAATGGCCTTTGATTCCGAATTCGATATCCTGGCCGACACCCGCTGATACATGTCCAGGGCCTGGGCCTCGATGGACATGGCAAGGGAGACCACCTGTGTTTCCGAATTCAGATCCGGTTTGAAAAGATCCAGGTATTCCCGGGTTGTAAGTCCGCCTTCCAGGGCAGAGATTTCCACCTGGCTTTCAAATTCATCCTGGCTGATCTCGAGGCCGCTGATCCGTTGATAGGCCGTATAAATGGACCTCTGGTGTTTGACTTCAATATCCGACAATTTTAAAAACAAGTCTTTTACTTTTTGATTGCCGGCCGTCTTTTCCAGGGTCAGATAAAAATCCCGCAATCCCTGCTCAAGAGAATAGGCCGTCTTCAGGATATCAAGGGGAGCCTCTTTCCCGTTGAAAAGGTCCATGCCGAGATCCTGGGGCCCAATGGCCGTCTTTGACTTCCAGGCCTTGATCCCGCCGGAAACATTAAAGACCTGTTTAAACCCTTTGCCTGCCAGCATCTGCGCAGCAACCCGGCTGCGACCGCCAATGGCTCAGTAGACCAGGGTGGGTTTTTCAGGGTCCAGTTCCCCCAGCCGGTCCGTGAGTTCCGGTAGCGGTATGAGCACGGCTCCGGGAATATGGCTTTCCTGGTATTCCGAAGGCTGCCGGACATCCAGCAGGGTGACGCTATCGGAAGGGCGTTCCGCGATATAGGCCTCGGTCTCCTTATAATCCAGGGATTTGGCCGGGGTTAAAAACTGCATCCATTTCATTGGGGGTCCTCCTTTTCACGCCTCCCTTCTTCGGGGAGGACGTACCATGCTGGGGCATCTCTGCTACCCAAGGGGTTTAAAGGCTTTTTTGCCGGCTCCGCAAATGGGGCATTTCCAGTCTTCGGGAAGGTCTGAAAATTGTGTCCCTTTTTCAATTTTTCCCTTACGATCCCCCTTATCAGGGGTATAGATATAACCACAGTTGGTGGTCTGACATTGAAACATCTCTTTAGGTTCGGCCATGTTGTTCTTCCTTTCTTATATTCTATCCGGTTATCATTAAAACCCGCTTCCCTTGACCGGCCCTGCAGACACGGCATAAAAAAGGGCGCTGTCCGGGTTGAGATCCAAAAGGGTCCGGGCTTCCTCATCATAAAGGGCCCCGACCCCGCAGCAGCCGAGAGAAAGCCCGGTCGCCGCCAGATAAATCCGCTGGGCGATTCTTCCCGCGTCCATGAGAAGCAACCGGTACCCTCTGGGGCCCAAGGCATCTTCAAGTCCCGTCAAATTGGCCATGAACAGGAAATTCACGGCGGCGCGGGAGATCCAATGCTGATCCAGGCAGACCCGCGAGAGAGGCTCATGGAATTGTCCCTCTTGGATTAAACCCAGCGAGCCTCCATCCCCTGAAAAAAGATAGAACCCGTCGTCGAATCCCTCAACATTTTGAAACGATACCCCCAAGGCCAGAAAGGGGAAGGCCCTTGCAGAATTGTCCGGTTGCCCCTTATAAAGACTTGAAGCCGTTTCCATCAGGGCAAAGGCTTTTTGTTGATCCAGCCGGGCCGGAATAAAATTTCTTTTTGACCGCCGGGAAAAAACGGCTCTCTCATAATCCAGAGGCGGGTTCAAAACCTCAATATCCAAAAGGACTCTCCTGTACTCGGGTTCAAAGGCCAGGACCTTGGCTGCTTCAACATCATAGGGCCGGGTCTCCATCCGCGTCTTTCCAAGCTCATGGATCTGTCTCAGCAGAGGATAGGAAACTGCAACAGATTCATCTTCACTCGCTTTTAAGCAGGGTCCTGAAAAATCCGGTACCGGCCGGGATTTTTCTTCCGGCCCGAATGCTTTTCCGCTGACGTGGACGCAGGCCAGAGGGACCTCTTTCTCCTTATCCAGCGCCAGAAGGGCTGAGATCCTATCATCCTCAAAATCATAATCCATGCGGGGGCAAAGCCCTTCCGCCCTCAAGGCAAGGTTCAGGTTTTCGACCAGGTGCCCTGAATCCAGAAGCAGATACCGGAAGGCCCTTTCCCTGTATTTCCATGCGCTGTTGAAAAAAGTTCCGGTCACCACAAAGGAAAGATCAAAGGTCCGGGCCGGGCCATGGGAAAAGCCGCCCCGCTGTATCAGGTCCAGTAATTCCTGTATCATATGACAATAATACACACCTGTCTCAAGATCTTCCATATCCCTGACCATGAGATAAATATGGCAGGGATAGAGTCCTCCGGCAGAAGGAGCGGTTCTTGAAAAAAACCGTATCCCTCCGGCCTTTTCCTCCCGTGTCACCCCATAGGACCGGTAAAGCACCCTTGATAAGGCCGGAAATCCGAAACTTTGTCCTGATTCCACCGGTCTCTCTCCCCTGAGAAGGCCCATGAGATCCCTTCCCGGGGAGATATCCGCTTTGATCAGGGGAATCTTCTTTAAAGCCTCATAGGTCTTAAACGGTTTGGGATAATGGTCGAAATCCAAAAAATGAGGTCTGATCCGGTTCCGGACATGGGC
>CAZAHK010000031.1:0-29676 GCA_964484555.1 uncultured Desulfobacula sp. | reverse complement strand
AATTCTTTCGTGTTTGCATTTGAGGAAAAAAAAGATTACATAAAAAACCATGTTGAAACACCTTATCCAAAATACAAAGGCCATCCACACTCGGGATATAAACCTTGCCACCCATCCCCTCCCGGATTCAAAGATACTGGTTCACGGTGTCCTGAAAGACATGAGAACCATCAAAATATTTGATGTCACCGGAACGCCCATGGAACCCGGTATCATCCACCATATGGAAGTCATCCTCCTGATTAAATCAGACCCTCTTATGATAGAAGATGCCGAATCGGACATGATCCAGGTTCCCATGCCCGAATGCCGCACCACCCTTGATACCGTTGAAAAACTGAAGGGCCTGAAGATCAGGTCCGGATTTTCAAAAAACATCCGCAGTATCATGGGGGGAACCAAAGGGTGCGCCCATCTTTGCGGTTTAATCCTGGCCATGGGACAGGAGATCGTTCATGGGCAACTGACCTGGAAGAGAAAAGACTATGTTCCTCCGCCAAAGGATTTTGAAAATTTTGATGAAAAGCAGTTCCTCATTGATTCCTGCCGGATGTGGACAAAAGACGGGCCCAAGATGAAAAACCTTGAAAACGCCATAAAAAACAGAATGCCGGATTAAACAAAATCATCAGCCGGCCAAGCCTTGCAGGCCGGTCCCTGCCACAGATAAATCTTCAGATCAAGGCTGCCGTTCGCTGAAAACTCAATTCCTTCCGACTCAAGGAGCGCTTTTTGAAGTTCGCGGCCCCGGGAAGGCCCAAGGGAAATCCTGCCTTTGGAATTGATGACCCGGTGCCAGGGAAGGTCATATTTCTTTGACATGGCGTGCAGAATCCGGGAGACTTGCCTGGCACCGCAGGGCTGACCGGCAAGCGCCGCCACCCGGCCATAGGTCAGCACCCTTCCATGGGGAATACGCTTAATGATATGCAAGGCATCCTGGGTAAATCGGGTCAACATCACCTGAGTCCCTCCAAATTTTTTTCATGAAACACTGGCATCTTATGAAAAAAAAAGGTATGAAATTTATCTTTATTCTGAAACTGTGTTTTAAAATTGTCAATCCATAATGGATTGGGAAAGGAGAGGACAATAATGAAAAAAGTCGGAATGATCGGTTGGCGGGGTATGGTTGGATCTGTTCTCATGGAGCGGATGATAACCGAAAAAGATTTTAAAGGATTTACGCCGGTTTTTTTCACCACCTCCCAGGTGGGGCAAAAGGCCCCGGATGTGGGAGCGAAAACTTCTCCGCTCATCGATGCCTATGATATCGACAGACTCATGGACATGGATATCATCCTGACCTGCCAGGGCGGTTCCTATACAGAAGCCGTCCGGCCCAAACTGGCGGAAAGGAATTGGCCCGGATACTGGATTGATGCGGCCTCCACCCTGAGAATGGACGATCACAGCATCATCGTCCTTGACCCTGTGAACCGCAAGGTCATTGACAATGCCCTGTCCGACGGCATCAAAAATTATATCGGCGGCAATTGCACCGTATCCCTCATGCTCATGGCCCTTGGTGGTCTGTTCCGGAATGATCTTGTGGAATGGCTGACCTCCATGACCTATCAGGCGGCTTCCGGAGCAGGGGCCAAAAACATGGAAGAGCTGGTAAGACAGATGCAGATTATCGGCAAGAATGCCACTCCTGTCCTCGATAGCCCGGCCTTTGCCATTCTTGACCTGGACAGGACCGTCATCGAGACGGTAAGATCCAATGCCATGCCCGTATCCAATTTCGGGGCGCCCCTGGCTGCAAGCCTGATCCCCTGGATTGACCGGGCCATGGAAAACGGACAGACAAGGGAAGAATGGAAGGGTCTTGTTGAAACCAATAAAATTATCGGCAGATCCGGCGCCCCCATTCCCATTGACGGGCAATGCGTCCGGATCGGTTCCATGCGATGCCACAGTCAGGCCTTTACCATCAAACTGAAAAAAAATGTACCCTTGAATGAGATCGAAGCCATGCTGGCCGAAAACAACGACTGGGTCAAAGTGATTCCCAATACCAAGGCGGACACTCTCCGGGATCTGACGCCCGCTGCCGTCACCGGCACCTTGACGGTTCCCGTGGGACGTATCCGGAAAATGAACCTGGGAGATGACTATCTCACAGCCTTTTCCGTGGGGGATCAATTGCTCTGGGGTGCGGCCGAGCCCCTTCGCAGGATCTTAAACATCATCCTTTAGCCGGTTATTGTTTTAAGGCATATTTTCTTTCAAGAAAAGCTACCATTCTTGAAAGGGGAAATGTCAGGACGAAATACAAAACCGCTACCGTGATCCAGATTTCAAAGGTCAGAAAGGTTACGTTCATAAGTTCCATGCCCTGAAAGGTCAATTCCTGGATTGAAATGACGGATACAATGGAGGAATCTTTTATGGCGGAAATGAGCTGGCCTGCAAGGGGGAAAGCCGTTTTTCTGAAAGTTTGGGGGAAAACGATGAGCAGAAAAATATTTTTTCCGGACAATCCGATGGATCGGCCAGCTTCCCACTGCCCTTTGGATATGGAATTGATTCCTCCCCGGACAATTTCCGATATATAAGCCCCTTCGTACAGGCCCAGGGCAATCCCGGCAGACATAAAGGCATTGATCCGGTCCGGCCCCGTCAGAAGGAACCCGGTGACCTGCTGGATCCAAACCGGGGCCTCCCTCAGATATTGGTCCAGACCCAGGGCATCCAGAAACCGGCTGGATACAAAATAATAAAAAATGATCAGCAGCACCAGGGAAGGGATATTCCGGATGGTTTCAACATAAATTCTGCTAACCAGCCGCTGCCCCCAAGAGCCCTTGGCCCCCATGACCCCGGAAACGGTTCCCATCAGAAAACCGAAACCCATGGCCCAGATGCTGAGTTTAATGGTGATGGCAAAGCCTTTTGCCAGGATATTGGCCTTGAGTTCTCCGGTAGCCCCGTCCCGGAAAAAAAAATAGGAGGGAATCCGCCCCCATTCCCAATGGTAGTCCAGAATATGGTTCATCCGTGAAAAAAAAGCAAATAGAGCGGCAATTGTGAGGATGACGGCCACCATATCCACGAGGGTAAATTTCAAGGGTCTTTTATTGGACAAGGGCTTCCCATTGATCGGATTCAAACCAATATTCGGTTCTCTCTTTCAAAAAGCCCTGGGCTTCCATGCTCAGAATCCAATTGTTAAAAAAATTCAAAGCATCATGATCACCCTTTCTCAAGGCAAAACCGATGGGTTCACGGGTAAAATTTTCCTTCAGGGGAACAAATAGTTTATTCGGATGTTTCAGGGCATGGAAAACAGGCATGGGAGCAGAAGAAACCACGGCATGAACACGACCCAGGTTTAATTCCTGGAGGGCCTGGGTTTCGTTTTCAAACAATTTCAGCTCGGCATTGGGGATATGTTTCCGGGTAGCCTGCTCGGCAGTGGTGCCCATGCGGACGGCAATGGCCACCTCTTTTTTGTCAAAATCCGCCAGGGATGAAAACCCTTTTGCTTTTTCCTTGTGGGCCACCATGGACATGCCCGAATATTCATAGGGAATGGTAAAATTCACTTTCAGATTGCGCTCCGGCGTAATGCCCATACCGCCGATGATGACATCAAATTTACCCGTCAAAAGGGCCGGGATAATGCCGGACCAGGCCGTGGGTACGAATTCGATTTTAACTCCCATATCCTGGGCCAGTTTTTTAGCCACATCGATTTCAAACCCAATGAGATTGTCTTGCTTATCTTTCATGGCCCAGGGCACAAAGGTGGACATTCCCACCCGAATCACCCCCTCTTTCTGGATTTTTTCAATAAGGCTCTCCTGAGCGGATAAACCCTGTCCCATCAACAGGAACAGCAGAATACCCAGACATAAAATTTTCTTCATTTCTTCCTCCCTTTCAATAGAGATCTCCCCGCGCTAGGGGGTGATAAATTTATATCTATGTTCAACCCGCCGGATAATATAAGAAAGGCCGGCAGTAATGACCAGGTAACAGAATGCTACGGTAAACCAGATTTCAAAACTTAAAAAGGTTTCGGAAACAATTTTTTGCCCTTGATGGGTAAGATCGGCAATGGCGATGGTGCTGACCAGGGACGAATCTTTGATCAAGGAAACGCTTTGACCCGCCAGCATGGGCAGGGTTTGCCGGAGCATCTGGGGAAAGATGACCTTGATATAGGTGGCAAAAACAGACAGGCCGAGACTTTGAGCGGCTTCATATTGCCCCCTTGGAACATTCACCACCCCGGACCGGATGATCTCCGATGAATAGGCCCCTTCAAACAGGCTCAATGCAATAACTGCGGATAGGAAAGCAGATATATCCAATACCGGAGAAATAACAAAATACATGACAAAAATCTGGATCAGCAGCGGTGTATTTCTGATGGTTTCAACATAGATCCAGGACAGAAGCCTGAGCACCGGAGAAGCGGATAACCTGGCCAAAGCAGATAAAAGCCCCAGAAAAAGAGAAAGAAACAGTCCCAGAAAAGAAATTTTAAGCGTGACCCAAAGCCCTTCCAGCAAGGCCCCTTTTAAAAACCGGCCGTTTTCAAAAATAAACAGATAGGGTTTGACCCTGTACCACTGCCAGTTATACTCAAGATTCCGATAACCGATAATGAGGATCAGCGCCATTGCAAAAATAAAAAGAAAAGGCTTGACACCCTTTTTCACATGCTTCATGAACGAGCCCTTATGGTTTAAGGGCAAAGATTACCATGAAAAAAGAAAACCTGCCACTTCAAATAAATGATGCGGCAGGTTTTTAAAGCTCCTTTCCTTATTTTCAGGGTTTAGGTCATCTCTACCTTATTGACCAGCTTTCCGGAGGCAAAGGCCGGTTCAGTCTCATGGTTTTTAGGCCCGGGTCCACCGGCAAACCCCATGGTGCCATGGTTAATGGTGGTAAAATCCGGATAGGCATTTCCACCGTGTTCCGCAGCATCCAGACCCTCGAGTTCTTCCTCCCGGGACACCCGTAAGCCCATGGTGGCATCAATGGTTTTGAAAAGTAGATAGGCCAGGGGGAAGGTCCAGACAAAACAGGATACGATCCCGGTCAACTGAACCGCTACGATCTTGAATGACAGACCGCTCATATTAAAAAGTCCGGCTGCAAGAGTCCCCCAGGCGCCGCAGACCCCATGAACGGATATGGCACCTACAGGATCATCAATCTTAACCTTGTCAAAAAACAAGACTGAAAAAACAACCAGTACGCCTGCCAGGGAACCGATCATAATTGAACTGGTGGGGGTTACATTAGCACACCCTGCCGTAATTCCCACAAGCCCGGCCAGAGCACCGTTCAAACTCATGCCCACTTCGGGTTTACCGAATTTGATCCAGGAGATCATCATCGCCATGATAGATCCTGCTGCTGCGGCAAGATTCGTATTCACAAAAATCATGGCCGTATCCTTGTTGGCTGCCGTTGTTGACCCCGGATTAAACCCGAACCAGCCCAGCCAGAGGATAAAAACTCCTATGGCTGCCAAGGGGATATTATGGCCCAGGATGGGTTTTACTTTTCCGTCCCTGGTATATTTCCCAAGACGGGGGCCTAAAACCATGGCACCGGCTAAAGCACACCAGCCGCCCACGGAATGGACAACCGTGGAGCCTGCGAAATCGATAAACCCCAATTTTTCAAGCCATCCGCCGCCGTTAAAAAGGCTTCCCCATGCCCAGCCTCCGAAAATCGGATAAATCAAAGCGGAAATAAACACGGAATATATCAGATATCCGGAAAACTTTGTTCTTTCGGCCATGGCACCGGAAACAATGGTTGCAGAAGTTGCGGCAAAGACGACCTGAAACATCCAGAATGCCAGAACCCATGGGTCCCCGCCGACTTTGAAATCACTTAAAAAGAATCCGGTTGTTCCAAAAAAACCGGTTTTTGAAACTCCGAACATCAGCCCAAATCCAACGGCCCAGTAGGCAATGGATCCCATTGAAAAATCCATTAAATTTTTCATCATGATATTGACTGCATTTTTCGCCCGGGTAAACCCTGTCTCAACCATGGCAAAACCGGCCTGCATAAAAAACACCAGAGCAGCGGCTACCAGAGTCCAGACATAATCTGCATGGGTCTGAACCAATTCAATGGCAGCCTTATTGGATTCCGGTGTCGGAATTTCAGTAGGGGCTTCGTCTCCTGCGTAGGCAAGAGAAAGGGAAAATACCAAACACACGATCATCATAGCTATTTTTCTCATTTTATTCTTCTCCTTTCAGGCTATAAGGCATCCACGCCTTTTTCATTGGTTCTGATGCGGATGACATCCTCGATGGGCATGATAAAAATTTTCCCGTCTCCGATTTTTCCTGTTTTAGCAGCATTGATAATCGTCTGAACCACTTCATCCACCTGGTCATCCTTCACTGCTATCTTAATCTCGACCTTAGGGACAAAATCCGTCTGGTATTCCGCTCCCCTGTAAATTTCTTTATGACCCTTCTGCCGGCCAAACCCCTTGACTTCCGAAATGGTCATTCCGTTAATGTTGATACCGGTTAAGGCATCTTTTACGTCATCAACCTTGAAGGGTTTAATGATGGCTAAAATCTTTTTCATTCAGTTCTCCTCGTTAAATATTAAAGCTTTGTTTGCCTTGCTGAATAGGACAAGAGCAAAACCAGTGCCAGGGCGGGGTTATCCATCCTATTTCATGGTAACATACTATTATATAAGGACATTTTAAAATGAAAGGGGGTCGTGAGAAGAACGATTTAATAACACTTTTGAAATTTAAAAATTACTATTATGTAATTAATTATTAGCATCGTGTAATTTGACCACAAATTTAATTACATTTTTGCAGTTATGATGGATTTATGAATTATTTTTACCAAATAAATTCCAGGTCAAAATCCGGTTCAAGGGCTTTCCTTGAGCATATCCTTTGGCAAAAGGATTATGAATATAGGGAATTGACAAAAGTTTCAGTGAAACCCGGGGAAGACGGTAAAGGAATCCGGCGCCGGCCCGGTATAATCTTAAATCCGTCTGAATTTCTTTAAGTTTTTTTATATAATGAAATCTTGCCGGGACATGACCGGCTTCTGCCTCAAGAATGGAAAAGGCTGCCTCCCGGCCGCTTTTGACTGCAAAATAGATCCCCTCACCCAATAGAGATTCGGCTAACCCGGCAGCATCCCCGCAAAGCAGTATCCTGCTCGATTCAGGCTTGTAATGAACCCCTCCCGTGCAGATGGGATACCCCTTGACCGCTTCTATTTTGTTTGAAGAGAGTCTTTTTCCGGCATATTCAGTCAATTGCCGGATCTGGAGTCCCGCACGTGATCCAAAGGAATAAATCCCGATATTCACATGATCATCCTTGGGAAAGATCCAGAAATACCCGTTTTTTAACCTGGAGAAATCAAATTCCATGGGATGGTTTTCCGGACGGTCCATCTTCACATCCGCCTCAATGGCAGTCTGCTTCTGCCAGAACCGTCCCTTTGCAGCGAAACGCCGGACAATGCTGTTGGCCCCGTCGGCGCCAATGAGATAGGAAGCCTTAAAACTATCCCTTCCCACATTAATTTCTACGAGATGCGCTTTTTCACGGATGGATTGTATCTTTTGAATGACCCTGAATTCCGCACCTTGTTTCATGACCTGTCTGAGCGAATAAAAATCCAGTTCCTCCCGCCGGGTCATATGGCAAAGTGTTTTTTTATCCTGAATATGGAAGGGGGTGCTGCCTGGCGGCGTTATTTTTATGGTCCGGCATTCTCTTTTGATCACCGGCGAAATATCATAGGGAAAAAGGTGATATGCTTTGGGAGTAATGCCCCCGGCACAGGGTTTTTTCCTTGGGAATTCGTATTTGTCCAGGAGCAGCACCTTCAACCCTTTTTCCAGCAGGACAAAAGCGGCTGCGGTTCCTGCCGGACCGGCTCCTATGACGACCACATCAAACATGGAATCGGTCTTGCCGTGACCGGATACTATCCGAAAACATGTTTCTGTTCCTCAATATAGGTTTTTATCATTGCCTCGACCTGGGTGCTGATTTTTTTAATGTGGGAGATACATTCCTGTTCGGATCTTCCCGGATAGTTTCGAAAGGCAATGAGGATACCGGAAAGACAGGAAAAAAGGGTATGGGCCAGAAGCCGGGTGCCGGTCTTGCACCCGGCCTGAACAAATACCCTTTCAAAGGTATCCATAAGTTCCCGGCCGATTTCATTGAGTTTGTCAACGGGTCCCATATTCTTATTGCCGTGAAGGGCAAAATGGGTAATCATTCTCCACTGGGAGTGCTTTTCAATATAATAATCCAGAAAATAATCCATGGTGGCTTTGACGGCATCCACATTTTCCTGATGCGTTATATGATTTAATTCCTGCATAAAGACGCAGGCATCCTGGTAAACGATCCGTGCATAGAGTTCTTCCTGGCTGCTGAAATAGGTATAAATGGAGGATTTGGCGATTCCGGCCGCCTTTGCAATTTCGGCCATGCTGACCTGATCATAGGTTTTCTCACCAAAGACATTTCTGGCCGCTTCTATAATCAGGGTCTGGCGCAATTCCCGCTCCTGTTCCTTTAATTTGCTCAATGTATCTTTTATCATGTTCCTCTTCCTTGTTTGTATTTTCTCCCAAAATACCATAGTGTAAAAATTCAATCAAGCAGTGGTTGACATCTCGACCGACGTTCGATATAAGAACCGACAGACATATGAAATCCTGACAAAGGCCGGACCGAATCATTTCCAGGAGGAAAGACAACCATGCTGCCGGAAAAACCATGGCACAAATTCTACTCAGACGTTCCCCGTTCCATCGATTATCCCGATGTCACCATGTATGAATCCCTTTTGCGGTCCGTCAACCGGGTGCCGGGCAAGATTGCCTGGGATTTCATGGGAACCCTTTGCACCTATCAGGCCTTTGAGGATCAAATCTCAAAATGTGCCGATGCCCTGGCCCATCTCGGTTTAAAAAAAGGAAACGCCATCACCATTTCCATGCCCACCACCCCCCAGGGTATTATCTGTTTTTATGCAGCCAACAAAATCGGCGCCGTGGCATCCATGATCCACCCTTTGTCAACGGAAACGGAGATCACCTTCTATCTTGAAATTTCCAATTCCACCATGGCCCTGACCCTGGACGCCTTTTATGGAAAATTCAAGCAGGCCATGAAAAACACGGCCTGCAAGACCCTCATTCTGGCAAAGATCGGGGATTATCTTTCCCCGGTGAAAAAATTCGGATTCTGGCTCACCAAGGGCAGAAAAATCCCCAAGGTCCCGGAAGCAAGTTCTGTTCATTTATGGAATTCATTGATGAACGGCTCTTTTCCAAAGGCTCCCCAAGCCTCCATGTCGCCGGACGATACCGCCGTCATCCTTTACAGCGGGGGAACCACAGGCAAACCGAAAGGGATTCTGCTGTCCAATATAAATTTTATTTCAGAAGGCATGATGGTGGCGGCCTGGGGCAACCTGGGTGAAAATGACGCCATCCTGGCCATCCTGCCCATATTCCACGGCTTCGGACTCGGGGTCTGCGTCAATGCCGCCTTCATGGGCGGGGGAAAAAGCATCCTGGTGCCGCAGTTCACCCCGGAAATCGTAGCAAAGCTTATCAAAACCAAAAAGCCCAATTTCATTATCGGCGTTCCCACTCTTTTTGCGGCTTTAAACAAGAATAAGGATTTCCAGCAGGCCGACCTGTCCTGCATCAAAGCCGCCTTCTGCGGGGCCGACACCCTGCCGACCACGGTCAAAAATGAATTTGAGCGGCTTGTCAAAAAAAGGGGCGGCAATGTGAAACTGCTTGAAGGATACGGCCTCACCGAAGCCGTCACCGCCATCATGGCCACTCCTCTGGATCATTTCCGGGAAGGCAGCGTCGGTATCCCCTTTCCGGATATGGACGCCAAGATTGTCCTTGAAAAGACCCTGACCGAAGCCCAAACGGGAGAAGACGGTGAAATCTGCCTTTCCGGCCCGGCGGTCATGAAAGGATACCTGAACCAGAAAAAGGAAACCGATTCCGTCTTGAAAATCCATGGGGACGGAAAATTGTGGCTCCATACCGGGGATATCGGGACCCGGGATGCGGACGGCTTTTTTTATTTCAGGCTCCGCCAGAAGCGCATGATTAAATCTTCGGGCATGAATGTCTACCCGGCCCAGGTGGAAGAAGTCCTTTACAAGCACCCCCATGTATCGGATGCCTGCGTCATCGGGGTGCCTGACATGGACCAGGTGGAACGGGTCAAGGCCTTTGTGGTGTTGAAACCCGGCATCAGCGCCGGCCCGGATAAGGAAAAGGAACTCATTGCCCACTGCCGGAAGGAATTGATCAAATGGAGCTGCCCGAGAAATATTGAATTCAGGGAAACCCTTCCCGTCACCCTGGTGGGAAAAGTCGCCTATAAGGTGCTTCAGGATCAGGAGATCGAAACCCTTCGCCAACAGGGTGACTACACAGGAGACAAATAAGATGAAGGATATTGAATGTTTTCATGATGCCGTCAGCCACATTCCCGAGACGGCTTCGCAAATCAAAAAACAGGGCCGGAAAATTATGGGATATCTCTGCTCCTATGCACCGGAAGAACTCATCCATGCGGCAGGATTCCACCCCATGCGGCTGTTCTCCTCCAAATCCGACATTGTTTTGGCCGAGAACCATCTCCAGTCCTATTGCTGCTCCCTGGTCCGGGGGATTCTGGAAGACAGCCTGAACGGGCGGCTGGATTTTCTTGACGGCGCCGTGTTTCCCCATACCTGTGATTCCATGCAGCGCCTGAGCGATATCTGGCGAATGAACAACCGGTATGCCTTTTTTGCCGACGTGGTGCTTCCGGCCAAATTGAATACAGAGAGCGCCGGCATCTATATGACGGAGGTGCTGGCCCGGTTTAAAAAAAATCTTGAGGCCGCCACGGGAAAGGACATCCCGGACACGGAGATCAAGGCCTCCATTTCCCTGTTCAACCAAATCCGCAAAAACCTGTCGGCCCTCTATGATCTGAATTCCCGGCATCCCGGCCTTATCAGCGGCCGGGATCTTTACACCCTTGTCAAAGGGTCCATGATCATGGACCGGAAAGAGGCGGCAGACCGCCTGGCACATATTCTTTCACGCCTTGAAAAAATGAGCCCCCCGGTCAAACCCGGCAAGCGACTCATCCTTTCCGGCTCTGTCTGTGACACCCCGGATATTTTTGATGCCATTGAAACGGCAGGCGGCGTCCTTGTGGGGGACGATCTCTGCACGGGCCAGCGCTGGTTTGAAGGGCTGATCATGGAAGACCGCCCTCCCCTGTCCGCCATGGCCGAACGATACCGGGACCGGGTGACCTGTCCGGCAAAGCATTCCGGGCTCACCACCCGGGCCGAAAACCTGGTTTCCCAGGTGGAAAAAAACCAGGCGGACGGGGTGGTGTTTCTGATGTTGAAATTCTGTGACCCCCACACCTTTGACTACCCCTATCTTAAGGAACATCTCGATGGGTCCGGAATCAAAAGCATGGTTTTTGAAATGGATGACCAGCAGCAGAGCCTGGCTCAGTTCTCTACCCGTATTGAAACCTTTATTCATATGATTTAGATAAGGACACCCGTTATGCCGGAAAAACCCAATGAAACCGTAAAAATCAAATCCGCCAAAAAAATGCGGGACCTCATGACCACCTATTATCTTGAGGCCCTGAGCGCAGGGCAGAACCATAAACAGGTGGCCTGGATTACCTCGGGAGGCCCTGTGGAGCCCCTGGTGGCCATGGACATCATCCCGGTCTATCCTGAAAACCACGGGGCCATGATCGGGTCCGCCAAAATGGGGGAAGACCTTTGCGCCAAAGCCGAGGATATGGGCTACAGTTCCGATCTGTGTTCCTACGCCAGGGCCGATATCGCCTGTTCCGTGGTCAAAGGCGGGCCCATTGGCGGGCTGCCCAGACCGGATATGCTCATCTGCTGCAATAATATCTGCGGAACGGTCCTAAAATGGTATGAGGTCCAGGCAAGGTTTTATAATGTCCCCTTGTTTATTCTGGATACGCCCATCTGCCATACCGGCTACTCCCCGGAGATCGCCAAATATGTCAGGACCCAGATCGATGAATATATCCTGTTTCTTGAAACCGTGACCCAAAGAAAATTAGACCCTGACCGCATGAACGAGGTGGGGAAACTGTCCCTTGAAGGGCAGCGCTTGTGGCAGAAGGTTCTCAATACCACGGCGCATAAACCCTCACCCATGTCCGCCTTTGACGCCTTTTTCTTTCTGGCCCTCATCGTGACCCTGAGGGGCACAAGGATAGCGGTGGATTTTTACAAGGAACTGATCGAAGAAATGGAGCAGCGGATCAGGGACGGGGTCAGCAGCGTCCCCAATGAAAAATACCGGCTGCTCTGGGACAACCTGCCGGTCTGGTACCGGCTCAAATGGCTGTCTTCCAAATTTTCAGATCACAATGCCTGCCTTGTGGCCGATACCTATACCTCGGCCTGGTGCTGCACCATCCAATATATTGATGAGAATCATTTCCTGGATTCCATGGCCGAAGCCTATACCCGGATTTATCTGAATATCGGCGTGGACCAGATGGCCGACGAGGTGTTGAACATGATCCGGTTCTATGATATTGACGGGTTTGTCATGCATTCCAACCGGTCCTGCAAGCCCTATTCCTTCGGCCAGATGGACATCATGCGGATCGTCCGGGAAAAAACCGGGATCCCGGTTCTCATGATCGAGGCGGACATGACGGATCCCAGAAGTTTTTCAGAATCCCAGGTGGAGACAAGGATCGATGCGTTCATGGAAATCATCAAACAAAGGAGGGGTTGATATGAAATTTGATCTTGAAGGAAAAGTCTGTCTGGTGACCGGCGGCAGCCGGGGCATCGGGTTTGAGATTGCCAGGGCCCTCCTGGCGGAAAAGGCTATAGTCGTGATCTGCGGCCGGAAAGCCGAATCCCTTGAAAAGGCGAAGGAGGCCCTTTCGGCCCCGGAAAACCTCATGACGGTCCAAGCCCATATCGGCAAACCAGAAGAGGTGGATACGCTTTTTGAAACCATTGACAAGACCTATGGAAGGCTTGATATCCTGATCAATAATGTGGGCATGAACCTGATCACACCGGGCATTGCCGACCTTGATCCGGGCCTGTGGCAGAAAATCATGGATACCAATCTCGGCGGCACCTTCCTGGTTTCCCGGAAAGCCGCCTTTATGATGCGGGCCAAAAACCAGGGAAAAATCGTCACCATTTCTTCCGTCGCCGCCACCAAAGCCTCGCCCGGCATGGGAATCTACGGAATTGCCAAGGCCGGGATCGAAATGATGACCAAGGTCCTGGCCTCGGAACTGGCCCCCTTCAACATCCAGGTCAATGCCGTGGCTCCAGCCATGGTCAGGACTAAATTTTCCGAACCCTTCTGGTCCAATGCAGAATTGCTGGCCCATATCACCAAAACCATTCCCATGGGGCGGATCGCGGAAATCGAGGATGTGGTGAAACCCGTTTTATTCCTTGCTTCCGAAGGATCTTCCTATATCACCGGCCAGACCCTCATGGTGGACGGAGGATCAACCGCCATATGATCTACGCCGGCATCGACATCGGTTCCATCACGGCCAAGGCGGCCCTGATTAAAGACAAAACCCTCCTGGGCACCCTGGTCATCCCCACGGGATACCATCATCTGAACGCCGGTATCCGGGTCTTTGATGCCCTTCTGGAAAAAACCGGCCTTTCCCGGGCCGACATCCATGCCATCGTGTCCACAGGCTATGGCCGGTCCAGCATTGATTTTGCGAACAAGGCCATGACGGAAATCATCTGCCACGGCACCGGCGCCCATTTCTTAAATCCCGGCATCCGGGGCATCATTGATGTGGGCGGCCAGGACAGCAAGGCCATTCTCCTGGACAACCAGGGCCGGGTGGAGAATTTTGCCATGAATGACAAATGCGCGGCAGGTACGGGAAGATTTCTGGAGGTCATGGCCCGGGCTCTGGAGGTAGACCTGGACCGGATGGGGGAATTCAGCAGGAGGGCCGACCACCCTTCAAAAATCAGCAGTATCTGCACTGTATTTGCTGAATCCGAGGTCATTTCCATGATTGCCCGCCAGGAAAAAAGAGAAAATATTATTGCCGGTATCCATGATGCCGCCGCTGCCCGGGTGGCCATCCTGGCCACAAAAATCAAAATAAAGGAACCTGTCATGATGACGGGAGGCGTGGCGAAAAACACCGGCATGGTGGCGGCCCTTGAAAAACGTCTGGGAATGCCCCTCATTATCGGAACTTTTGCCCAGGAAAACGGGGCCATCGGGGCTGCCGTGCTGGCATCAGGGCTTTGATAAAAAGGAGCATCTCAATATCATGAACCGTTTATTCATAGCCCGTATCCTTATTTTCCTTCTGGTACCGGTTTTGTTTTTCCCGGGCCGGGCCTTTTCCAAAAACCCTTCCGAACTTCAAACCTTTCAGGTCTTCTTTGAAAACGATCTTTTCGGTGATACGGACAAATACTATACCAATGCCGTCCAATTGAGCTGGCTCTCCAAGGATCTGAAACAATACAAGGATGATGTGCGGCTTCCGGAATGGGCCTTTCCCATTATCCAGGCCATCCCTTTTTCCGGCGACCCCACCAGCACCCATAATATCGGTATTGTTCTGGGCCAGCAGATTTTTACGCCTAATGATATCCAGGTTACCACCCTCATCGAAAACGACCGGCCCTATGCCGGATTTCTATACGGTGGCCTTGCCCTCCACAGCAAAACAAAAACGGTTCTCGATACCCTTGAAATCCTCATGGGCGTTGTCGGGCCTGCGGCCAAGGCTGAATTCTCACAGAATAAGGTCCATGAACTCCGGGACATCCCCACGGCCAAAGGATGGGAGAATCAACTGCACAATGAACCGGCCCTGAGTCTTTCCCGGCAGCGCAAATGGCGGCTGCACCGGTATGAATTTTTTGAATATTTGGAATATGACCTCATTTCCCATGCCGGGATGACCCTCGGGAATGTGAGAATATCCGGGTTTGCCGGGGCAGAAATCCGCCTGGGCCATAATATCCCCCTGGATTTCGGGTCGGATATCATCCATGCAGGCGCCGGCATCAGCGCCCCGGTCATTGAAAATTCAGCGCCAGGCTGGAAAAACTTCGGCTCCCATATATTTTTAAGCTCCCAGGTGGAAGCCGTGGGCCGGGACATCTTCCTGGACGGCAATACCTTTGAGTCCAGCCCCAATGTTGATAAAAAACCTCTGGTGGCCGATCTTTCGGCCGGTTATGCCTTTAGCTTTGATACCATCAAAATCACCTACCGCCATCTTTTCAGAACCAAGCAGTTTGACGGCCAGGAAAAAGGTCAGGTCATCGGGTCACTGACTTTGACGGTATCTTTCTAACCGGCGATTTCCGTGTCAAACCTGTATTAAAGGCTGAATCGCCCCAGTTCTTTTTTAAGATCGCACCAATCCGGTATAAACCGGTCCATGAATCCTTTAAACCTTGCATCATGACCTCTTTCCAGGAGGTGAACCATTTCATGGACGGTTACATATTCGAGAAACCGGGGAGGAAGATGGATCAAGCTCAGGTTCAGCCATATCCGGGCCGCAGTGATATTACAGCTTCCCCAGCGGGTTTTCATTTTCCGGACGCCGAACTGACGAATTTTAACCCCTATCAGGGGCTCCCATTGTTCAAGAATAAGGGAGACGGCCTTTTGCATTTCTTTCCGACACCAGCCGTCAATCAGACTTTGACGATCAAAAAGAGTTGAACCGGGCTTTACGATCAACTGAATATACTCATCCCTGAAAATACATGCAGGCTTCCCCTGTTCCTGCTCCATCACTCTCAGGGGGTAAGCCTTTCCCTGAAACAAAAAACCTTCCCCCGTGGTATAAGTTTTTTCAGGAGAAGGCTGCCTTGCCGCCCGTTTATTCACCTGCCGGATAATCCAGTCTTTTTTTGACAGGATGGCCTGGTTCAGGGTTTCAGGATCAAGGTGGGCCGGAGCGGAGACAAGAATGGTCTGCTTTTGGGGATACACCCTGAAATAAATATTTTTGATTCTCTTTTGAACAATTTCAACATGAAAACTGTCGAAATCGAGAAATAGCGGTTTCAATTTAAGGCGTGTTTTCTTTATCAGATGCAGGTTTCCGGGTTTTCATTCTCTGAACCAGGGCATCCACGGAGTCCCCGTTGGGCGCCATGGCCATGGGATTGATCTCGATAATGGCTTCCCATTCTTTGATACAGCCCTCCAGATCATTCAGGTCATGCAGCAACACAACCCCCTTATTAAAGCGGGCCGTTTCAAAAGACGGGTCAATGGCAATGGCTTTATCAAACATTTCAATGGCTTTCTGCGGTTGATTATTCCTGCGGTACATGGTTCCAAGATCCGTGATCACCCCTATTCTTCCGGGTTCAATGGCCAGGGATTTTTCATAGGCGTCAATGGCGTTCTGGGCCTGGTCCGAATCATAAAACAGATTTCCGACCTTGGTCCATGCTTCCGCATCATCGGAATGGGTTTTAAGGTATTCCTGAATCTCGGAAATTTTGGCCGACAATTCCATGGAAAGATCCGGATGCTCATCGGACTCTACCCTTTGAACCGATGCCGCGCCTTGCTCCTTGATGGAATTTCCCGACGCCAGCTTAAAGGAGGAATACAGGGTGCCGCCCACGAATCCAATCGCCAGGCACGATACAATTGCAGCGATCAGGGTCTGTTTTTTCACATAACCTTCAGGATTTATGTCCTTAGCGTTTGCCATAATCATTCCTTTTTCATATCCGTTTTGATGTATGAATCAAAAAGCCCTCAACCAATGATGGAAAAGGGCTTTTTTTTTAACAGTCAATAAATGACGTATTCAGTCGAATAAAGTGTTTAACTACTCAACCGTTACATTTTTTGCAGCCGGACCTTTGTTACCTTCTTCAATTTCAAATGTAACGTGATCGCCTTCTTTCAAAGACTTAAAACCCGCTGCATTAATGCTTGTGTGATGCACAAACAAATCTTTTCCGTTTTCCTGCTCAATGAATCCAAACCCTTTTGAGTCGTTAAACCACTTTACGATACCTTTAGCCATGCCTGCAATCTCCTATAAAAAGAAAATAATAATACTGTTCCCGTCTTGATGGTGATATCCCTTATTTTGCCTGAAAGGCACCATGGAAAGGAACCTGTGCGCTTTACATAAACCAGCGCAAGCTGGATCATAATATAGCCTCAGGGGAAAAAGTCAAGGCCTTTTTAGGGCACATCGTTCATTATTCGTCCTTTTCAGGCTTTTAAGACCTTTATTTTTCGTATGTCCTCGGATTTTCCCAGAATCATCAGAATATCACTGTCTTTAATAACAAAATCCGCATGGGGAACCAGAATGAAATTTTCCGGGACCAGTTCCTTGATGGCGATAATATGGATATTATACCGGGCTCTCAGGTTCAGGGTTTTCAAGCTCTTACCAATGAACTCCTTGGGAGGGTCCACCTGAACCAGGTCATAATCATCCGATAAAGGAATGAAATCCATTATATTGGGTTGGGAAAGGCTCCTGGATACCCTCACGGCCATGTCCCGCTCAGGATGAATAATTTCGGTCGCCCCAACTTTTTTTAAAATTTTCCCATGGTCTTCATCCTGGGCCTTGACCAGGATCTTTTTCACCCCGATTTCCTGTAAATAATTGCAGATCAATATGCTGGTGCTGATCTTTGTTCCGGTTGAAACAATGACCCCATCCATATTTTCCAACCCCAGCACCTTTAATTTCTCCTTGTCCGTGGCCTGGAGAACAACGGCTTCGGTGCAATAGGCATCAATGGCCTGGACCCTGGATTTATCCAGATCAATGGCAATGACCTCATTGCCGTCCTCATATAAGGCCTTGGCTGCAAAAAAACCAAAATTGCCAAGCCCTATGACTGCAAATTTTTTCATTCTATTCCTTTCATCCTATCATCATATTTTCTTCAGAGCGCTCCAAACCGTTGGTGGGGCCTGTGCCGACAATGATATAGGAAAATGTCAGCACCCCCACCCGGCCGATGATCATCATGATGGTGATCAGAGATTTCCCCCACGCGCTGAGATCCGGTGTCACGCCCATGGATAACCCCACGGTGCCGAAGGCCGAAACCGTCTCAAAAAAATACAAGAGAAAAGACCCCCTTGGCTGGTGAATGTCATGTCCAGTGATGGAATCTCCCACCAGCATCATGAAGATAACCAGGCCGATGATCCCGATGGAGACCAGAACCAGAGTGATGCTCCGGTCAACGGTCTCGGCCGGAATACTTTTCTTAAAGAGATTAACCCGGGTTTTTCTTCGGATGCCGCTCAGGGTAAATCCCGTCAGCAAGGCCAAGGTTGTGGTTTTCACTCCTCCTCCGCAGGAACCGGGGGACGCCCCGAAAAACATCAGAAAAATCATGATGATCAGGGTTGCATCTTTCAATGCGCCGATATCAACCGTGTTAAATCCTGCTGTCCGGCAGGTAATGGATTGAAACAGGCAGGTCAACATTTTGAAACCGACGGATCTCCCATCCAAAAAGCCCTGCCGTTCCGTTATATAGATAAACAATGCTCCCAGAAGGATCAGCATCAGGGTCGTCACCAGAACCGTCTTGGTTTGGACTGAAAACCTGAATCGTTTGATCTTGTGAAGCTTAAACCAGCCTTGCAGATCATAAAGTACAGGAAAACCGATCCCCCCGATGATGATGAGGCAACAGATGACCGCATTCAAAAGATAGCTGTTGCCGTATTTCATCATACTGTCGGGAAACAGGGCGAATCCTGCATTGCAGAAAGCTGAAACCGAATGAAAAACCCCTTGAAAGACAGCCTGGCCAAAACCGAATTCCCGGCTCCAGTGAAGGGTTAAAAAAACAGCTCCACAGCATTCCACACATACGGTCATGATAATAATACTCTTTACGAGCCTGAAAATATCTTCCCGAGGCTTGGATGAAAACAGATCCTGCATGGCCATTCGTTGATGAAAGGAAATTCTCCTGCCCATCCAGTGGAACAAAGAAACAGAGATGGTCATGATACCCAGACCGCCGATCTGGATCAAAGCCAGGATAACGCATTGGCCGAAAACGGTAAAAGCGGTTCCCGTGTCCATGACAATCAGTCCCGTCACACAGACTGCCGATGTTGCCGTAAACAATGCATCTATCCAGGGGATAGTATGGGCGGTTGTGGAAGCCGGTATTTTCAGCAGAACCGTGCCCGAGAGAATCACCAGAAGAAAGCTGAGCAGGATAAGCGTGGCCGGATTCAGCTTCATGATGCGAGTGCGAAGATTCATATGCCTATCCCTGAATTGATCAAATATTCACAGTGAAGATGATTCAGGGTTTCACACACTTCGTGCAACCTTTTCCCTCCCAATACCATCCGGTTCATATATGCACCGCAGACTGTCAATTCCTCTTGATCATCACTCCCGATACGAACCTGCTTGAAGCATTCCATGGGGGTTCGGACGATTTGTGTCTCTTCACAATGGATCATTTCCGGGGTCTGCTCATGCCTGCAAACCAGTATCGGCTTTTCCTTTATCATATCTTTTCACTCCAAACAACGTGTCTTGGATTCTGCCCTATCTTTGCCGGTTGAATTAAAATCCTGCACAGCCCTCATCTCAATCGAGGGCCGTTTATTCATAGCAAGTAGCATACCAAAATGATAAAGCTTTAAATATCAATGGATTATAAAATAGATGAAAAATCAACCTTGAAAAATGAAAGATCCGGAGCGGATTATCTTTGCAAAATGCAAGATCTATTCAAGCTGGTATTTCTTTCGCTTGCGCCATAATGTGGCCGGGTCGATCCCCAGCACCCGGGCGGCCTCATCAAGGGAAGCGGTATGGAGAAGAACGTTCTGGATATGCTGCTTTTCAATCTCGTCCAGATTTTGAAAGCCCGAGCCTGAAGACGCAGACGGGTTGAAATGTGTAACGGCGGGAGATAAATCCACTGGTTTGAGGCTGTCATCATGGGTGATGATAACGGAACGCTCCATGGTATTGATGAGTTCCCGGATATTGCCGGGCCAGGGGTAATTCTGCAGCAGATGCAGTGCTTCAGGGGTAATACGGCCGACCGGTTTCCGGTTTAGCCGGGCGGATCGCTTCAAAAACATTTCCGCCAGCAATTCTATATCTTCCGGCCTTTCCCGCAGGGGGGGCAGAAACAGTTCCAGCACATTCAGACGGAAATACAGATCCTTTCTAAAGGTTTCATCCCGGACCATGGCTTCCAGATCCCGGTTGGTGGCGGCCAGAATTCGGACATCCACCCTGTGGGGCCTCGGGTCCCCCACCCGTTCATATTCATGGTGTTGGATGAACCGGAGCAGTTTGCCCTGGACGGTCCTGGGCACCTCCGACACCTCATCCAGGAACACCGTGCCCTTGTCCGCCAGTTTCAGCTTCCCGGTCTTATCCTGCAAGGCCCCTGTAAAGGCCCCCTTGACATGACCGAAAAGATCGCTTTCCAGAAGATTTTCCTGCATGGCGGCGCAATCCACCGTGACAATGGGATGAGAGGCTCTCGGGCTCCAGTCATGAATTAATCTTGCCAACAAACTCTTGCCGGTGCCGCTTTCCCCGCAGATGAGGATGCAGGCTTCGGAATCCGCTGCCTGCCGCGCCGTCTGCAAAATTTTACGCATCCGGCGGTTCCGGGTCAAAAATCCGCCTTCGGAGAAAATCCCTTTTAAGGCGGCGATCTCCACTTCCATGCGGTTGAAACGTTTGGCCCTCTCCAGAAGCAGATCCAACTGCCCCGGCACAAAGGGTTTGGGAAGATAATCAAAGGCTCCCATCTTCACGGCCTTTACCGCCGTTTCAATGGTGGCGTGGGCCGTGATCATCAAGACCTGGGTTTTGATACCGCTCTCAACAATTTTTTCTAAGACCTTCAGTCCGTTCTCATCCGGCAATTTCAGATCCAGGAGAACCAGTTCCGGCATTTCGGCATGAAAGCATTGAAGCCCCTTTTGGGCCGACCCGGCCGTAAAGACCTTAAATTCTTTATCTTCAAGATACATTTCAAGTGTGGTTAAGATATTGGAATCATCATCAATAATCAGGGCTTTTTTCATCAATTTCCTCCTATTCGGCCGGTATCCAAAAAATAAAAGAGGTTCCTTTTCCCAGCTCACTCTGAACCTTAATATCCCCTCCGTGCTGTTCGATGACGTCTTTCACAATGGCCAGACCCAGGCCTATGGTGCCGCTTTTCCCGCGGTCGGAAAACTGGGTGAAGCGGTCAAAAATATGGGGCAGGACCTTTGAATCAATCCCGTCTCCCGTGTCGGAACATTGAAAATAGTACCGGGACCCTTGCTCATACACCTTTAATGAGATTTTCCCACCGGCTCCGGTATAGCGCAGGGCATTTCCCACAAGATTGGTGATCACCCAGGGGAACCGGAAAGAATCAATGGTCATCCGGGGCAGATCGCCGGGGATGTCCAGTTCAAGGGCAATTCCCTTGTTCTCAGCCTCCTTGTAAAGCGGGGGAAGACATTCTTTTATCACCATGGCAATATCCAGGGTTTCCTTGGGCCGCGGCAGGGCCAGGGCTTCAAGGCGGGAAAGGTCAACCAGTTCATTCATCAGGGCCGTCAACCGCATACAGTCATCATAGGCTGTGGCGTAGAGTTTCTTTTTTTTCTCCTCACTAAGCCTGTCTCCCCGGTTGTAGAGCATCCCGATACCCATGCCCAGAGAAGTCACGGGCGTTTTGAGCTGATGGGAGATATCGGCAATAAAAGTTCCCTTGGCTTCCTCGTTGCGCCTGACCTTTTGTCTTTCCGCAAAGATAATATCATCCCGATGGGTGTCATATTGTTCCAGGCGGTTGAACAACTGATTAAAGGAATCTGCCAGGAGCCCGATCTCATCCCTGCTTTTCGAACTGATCCGCGGATAAACCCCGCTGCCTTCCCTTGCATCCGAAAGCTCCCGGGCAAGTTTCATGAGGGGCATGGCTACCCGGTAGGATAAAAGATAGCTCAATATCAGAATGGCCGTGGTGATCACCCCGAACAGCACGGCAGCATTTCTCTGGGCCTGGTCCGCCAATATTCGCGTCTGCTTTTCCGCATTCTCCATGGCGTCTTCGTTAATGGCCACCAGATCATCCGTCAGAACAATCATTTCGGCGGTCAGCCCCAGAAAATCAGCAAAAGAAGGACTGTACAAACCATCAGAAAAGGTTTGCTGTAATGAAATAAGGACGGTTTCATAGGAACGGTGCCGGTCCAGGAGTTTTTCGATCTGCTCGGCTTCCCCTGTTTCCGTAATATTTTTTTTACATACCGTCAGATTCAAAGACAGATTTTCCGTTATCTTCAGAGGGATGACAACCCTGCTGTTTTGCTTGGATACCTGTTCCAGGATCAGGTTCCGTATCTCTTCCAATGCTTTTCGCACTTCCTGGGCGGCCCGGATGCTCTTGTAATTTTTCGACAGGATGTGTTCGGCGCTGTCACCCAGATCACCGAGATATTGATTGTTGAGAAATGCGGCATATAAAAGGGCAATGGTCGGCAGCAGGCTGACCAGGAATATCTTAAACCGTATGGATTGATAAAAAAATGGCCAGCCTTTGGGTTCTTCTTCTGTGACACTCATCATCTATACCGCCTTTATCCCTGCCTCGTGGTCCTCTCTTGTATCATAAGGACCGGCTGTTTCACAACATCCAATAATTTTGCTTCAGAGTCGCTCTTTTAAAACGGCTCGCCCATAAATGGTCGCAAATTTGCAACCCAAAAAAATGATTTGAAAATTTTACCATTTTTTAACCCTATAAAATAATTCATAAAACAATTAATGATTTGAAAAATACAAAAAGGGTGGTATTCTGGTACACATTATGCTCCACAAATCAAGAATTTTGGATTCCGGTAGAGACTGGATTCCTATAACCCTAAGAAAGCCAAAAGGACCATAAAAGAAAGGAAGTCCCCATGACGGAAGCTGTCATCAAGCTTGGAAACAAAAAACGGAAAAATATTTTTTTAGAAAAGGTTAAAGCTTTGCTGCCTGAAGGCGGCAATCTGAATGCCTGTCTGACATGTGGGGCTTGCGCCTCCGGATGCCCTGCCACAGGCCTGGATAACATGGACCCCAGAAAATTCCTTCGAATGGCAGCCCTGGGGATGGATGAGGAAATTATCAAATCCGACTGGCCCTGGATGTGCACCATGTGCCAGCGTTGTATCTATGTATGCCCCATGAAGATCGATATTCCTCAACTGGTTTTTAACGCAAGAACCCTCCGGCCCAGGGCGGAAAGGCCCAAGGGCATCCTGGGCTCCTGCGACATGGCCCTCAGAAATGAGAGTACCAGTGCCATGGGAACCTCCCCGGAAGACTTTGAATTCGTTGTCCAGGATATTCTGGAAGAATACCGGGAGGCCCAGCCGGAATTTGAAGACATGGAAGCCCCCATTGACAAGGAAGGGGCCGAATTCTTCCTGAACCAGAATTCAAGGGAACCGGTTACGGAGCCGGATGAACTGATTCCTTTATGGAAAATCCTGCATCTTGCAGGCGTAAATTGGACTTACGGCAGCCGGGGCTGGGCCGGGGAAAACTATTGCATGTTCCTGGCCGACAACGAGGCCTGGAAAAAAATCACCTCCACCACCGTGGACCAGGCCAACAAGCTCGGGTGCAAGACCTTTCTCAATACCGAGTGAGGGCACGTCACTTTTTCAGTCCGGGCCGGAGTGAAAAAATTTAATCTTGAACACAATTTTGAAATCAAAAACATTTATGAATATTACGCCAAATGGATCCGTGAAGGCAAATTAAAGGTCAACTCCGACTGGAACAAAGACCTTAAAATCAAATTCACGGTTCAGGACCCCTGCCAGATAGTCAGAAAAAGCTATGGTGACCCCATTGCCGAAGATCTGAGATTTGTCGTCAAATCCGTTGTAGGCGAAGAAAATTTCGTGGACATGCAACCCAACCGCTCCAACAATTATTGTTGCGGCGGCGGTGGCGGATTCCTGCAGTCCGGGTTCAAAGACCAGCGCCTTGAATACGGCAAGATAAAAGATGCCCAGATCAAGGCCACCGGTGCTGACTATTGCATAGCAGGTTGCCACAACTGCCATGCCCAGATCCATGAACTCAGCGAGCACTACGGCGGGAATTATCCCGTGGTCCACCTGTGGACCCTGATCTGCCTGTCCCTGGGAATATTGGGCCCCAACGAGCGGGAATACCTGGGAGACGACCTGAAAGAGGTCAATGTATTCCACCCCGAAACCGCCAACTAACCTCCATATAAAGGCCGGAGGAACTTTATCCTCCGGCCGGTTTCCCCCATCTTTTGAGAGCACAGTTTCTTTTTCGATCTAAAGTCTGCGCACTATACAATAGTGCTTAAAAAATCAATGATTGACAATCTCTTCAATTGGTTTTATTTTTTTCAGAAATATGGAAACCTGTAAAATAATATATCTTAAAAATTATAATCCACCGGTTTATATTGTAGATTATATTGATCTGACCTTCGATATCAGGGATGATCAGACCCAGGTGAGTTCCAAGCTCAATGTCCGCAGGAACAAGGATATTGCAGGTCAGAATACGCCCCTTGTGTTTAATAAAGGCGATTGTGAAATTCTATCCGTTATTGCCGATGGCATGGTTCTTTTGCCGAGTGAATACGGGGCTGACGATGAGTCTTTCACCCTTGCCAAAACCCCTGGTGCTTTTGAGCTTGAAATCACGACCCGTCTAAAGCCTTTAAAAAATACCAGTCTTGAAGGCTTGTACGTATCAGGTGGGGTTATGGTCACCCAGTGCGAGTCCCAGGGGTTTAGAAAAATTACGCCTTTCCCGGATCGTCCGGATGTGATGGCCGTATATTCCTGTACCATTATTGCTGATAAGACCAAATATCCGGTGCTTCTTTCCAACGGCAACCTTGTTGAACACGGCGATCTTGATGGGAACCGTCATTTTGTCCGATGGGAAGACCCCTTTAAAAAGCCCAGTTATCTGTTTGCCCTGGTAGCCGGAGACTTGGCCCATATCCGGGATCAGTTCAAAACCCGCTCGGGCCGAACGGTTGAGCTTAAAATTTATTCTGAAAAGGATAATATCGATAAATGCGGCCATGCCATGACATCCTTGAAACAGGCCATGCTATGGGATGAAAGACGGTTCGGTCTTGAATATGATTTGGATCTTTATCAGATTGTGGCCATTAATGATTTTAATGCCGGTGCCATGGAAAACAAAGGATTGAACATCTTTAATTCCAAATTTGTTCTTGCCGATACAAAGACGGCTACGGATGATGATTTCATGAACGTCCAGGCCGTTATCGGCCACGAATACTTTCATAACTGGACCGGTAACCGGGTGACCCTTAAAAACTGGTTCCAGTTAAGTTTGAAAGAAGGGCTCACGGTTTTCAGGGACCAGGAATTTTCATCAGACCTTAATTCCAGGGGGGTTGAAAGAATTACAAACGTCCGGAATCTGAGAGGGTCCCAGTTCCCAGAGGATGCAGGCCCCATGGCCCATCCGGTCATGCCCGAGTCTTATATCAAAATGGATAATTTTTATACGATGACGGTCTATGAAAAGGGCTCTGAATTGATCCGAATGATCCACCAGCTCCTGGGAGAAGAAAATTTTCAAAAAGGTATGGGCCTTTATTTTAAAAATTATGACGGGAAGGCCGTTACCATAGAGGATCTTATCGGTGTCATGGAAGAGGCCGGGGATAGGGACCTTAAGCAATTCAGATTGTGGTATACCCAATCCGGAACCCCTGTTGTTAAAATAACAAGATCTTTTCATGGGAAATCGGGCCGGCTTGAAATCACTTTTACACAGAAAACCTTGCCGGATCGAAATCAGTCGAAAAAATGTCCCCTTCACATTCCGGTGGCCTTTGGTATCATGGATAAAACCGGAAAAGATATTACGCCGGACGGGAAAGCCTTGCTTGAACTGAAGGCAGAAACTGAAACCTTTGTTTTCGAAGGTATTCCGGAAAACGCCCTGCCCTCCTATTTCATGCAATTTTCCGCACCTGTAAAGATTGAAACCGACTTTATCGATGAAGAACTTGCCTTTCTCATGGCCCACGACACGGACGAGATCAATCGATGGGATTCGGCCCAGACTTTGTTTTATAAAGAAATCAACCGGATCATCAAGGCCATTAAGACTGGAGAGGATCTCTTTGTATCCAAAAACCTCATCATTGCCTTTAAAAAAACCTTGGCAGACGAGGACATGGACAGGTTCTTCATCTCCAAAATGCTTTCATTGCCCTCTGAACTTGAAATTAAAGAGCAATTTGATCCTGTGGATGTGGATGCAATTCACAAGGTAAGGCTGTTTTTAGAAAAGGAAATTGCAAAACAATTAAAACATCATTTTTTGGAATCAATTGATCTTTGTTCCAAGGCTGACCCGCTCAGTATCTCCCATGATGCAATGGCGGGCCGAAGCCTGAAAAATCTCTGCTTATCTTATCTTGGCAGTCTAAAGCTAAGAGAGACATCCCAGATTATGTATGATCATTTTATTACGGCAAAAAATATGACCGATGAGCTTGCAGCGTTTAAAATCCTTGCCGACATTGATCCGGATACCAAAGCAAAAGCGGTGAAGCAGTTTTATTCCAAATGGAAACACGACAAACTTGTCCTGGATAAATGGTTTATGGTTCAGGCAGGATCAGGGCTTACCGATACCCTTGACAGGGTGAAAGAATTGACCGGTCATGCGGATTTTTCCATGAAGAACCCCAACAAGGTCCGGGCACTGGTCCATATGTTTGCCATACAGAATCATGTCAATTTTCATGGTGAGGATGGGGCAGGCTACCGATTCATAGCGGATCAGATCATTCGCCTGGATCAAATCAACCATCAGGTCGCTGCCAGACTGGCGTCATGCTTTAATCATTGGAAAAAATATGACGGGGTCAGAAAAACATTAATGAAAAAGGAACTTGAACGGATAGCGAATATCAAGTCCCTTTCCCAAAATGTCTATGAAATCGTATCCAGGGCTCTGGAGTAAAGCAATCCTTTTTTATAACCGCCAGAAATTTACCCCGGATTCTTTAACTTCTTCGGAATTAAAAACCGATTTGACATCTATGAGGCAGCCGCCTGGAGCCAGCATGGCCTTGAATTCCGAAAGCCTCTTTTCAAGGTATGCTTTATGGGGTACGGCCAGGATGAGTGCTGACAGACCTTTTAAATCCTCCCAGTTGCACAGGTTGACATTGTAATAGGCCAGGGCGTCTCCTGGATCGGAAATCGCATCGTGAACCAGCACTTCCGTTCCATAGGAATGAAGTTCTTCAATAATGTCGACCACCCTGGTATTTCTTAAATCCGGGCAGTCCTCTTTAAAAGTAAGACCGAGAACCCCTATTTTAGCTCCTTTGATACTCATGCCCTGGTTGATCATGATTTTAACGGTTTTTTCAACAATAAACCGGCCCATATTATCATTGATTCTCCGGCCGGATAAAATAATTTGGGGATGATAGCCTTCGGATTCCGCCTTAAAGGTCAAATAATAGGGATCAACCCCGATGCAGTGGCCGCCGACAAGGCCGGGTTTGAAGGGGAGAAAATTCCATTTGGTGCCGGCCGCTTCCAGGACGTTTTTGGTATCGATCCCCAATTTGTCAAAAATCAGGGCCAGTTCATTCATCAGGGCAATATTCAAATCCCTCTGGGTATTTTCAATGACCTTGGCCGCTTCGGCCTCTTTAATAGTTTGGGTCCGATGGACACCGGCCGTAACAATACTTTCATAAAGATCCGCCACTTTGTCACAGGTTTCCGTATCATCCCCTGAAACCACTTTGACGATTTTCGACAGGGTGTGTTCTTTGTCTCCGGGATTAATCCTCTCAGGAGAATATCCCACATGAAAATCTTTCTTCCACTGATATCCGGATTCTTTTTCTAAAATCGGCACGCAAACATCTTCCGTCACACCGGGATATACCGTGGATTCAAATATTATAATGGCCCCTTTTTTCATATATTTACCGGCGGTTGTGGACGAACTGACCATATATTTCAAATCCGGACGCCGGGCTCTGTCGATGGGTGTCGGAACGGCCACAATAATATAGTCCGCATCGGAAATTTGGGACGGATCAGAGGTGGGATGGAAAAAAGTTGCCCTTTCAAATTCTTCCTTTGACACCTCTCCTGTGGGGTCTTGCTGTTTATTACAATTTTCAATGATCTTTTCCTTAAGATCCAAACCAATGGTATGAAATTTTGCACCAAAATGAACAGCCAGCGGCAGCCCGACATAACCCAGCCCAATAACTGCAATTTTTGAATTCTTGTCCATGAAAATCGTTCCCCGATCTTATTATTTATAATAGTCTCTATACCAGTCAATAAAATTTTGGATTCCTTCAACAATAGGGGTTGAAGGTTTAAAACCCGTATCTTTAATCAGATCATTCACATCGGCATAAGTTGCCGGAACATCTCCGGCCTGTAAGGGCAGATATTCCTTGAGCGCTTTTTTTCCGATGGCCTTTTCAATGGCCTCCACAAATTCCATCAAGGCAATCGGCTGGTTATTCCCGATATTATAGAGTTTATAGGGAACACAACTTGCGGCAGGATTGGGCCTGTCCGAGGACCAGTCCGGGTCAGCCTTTGGAATGGTATCCATGACCCTGACAACCCCTTCCACAATATCGTCAATATAGGTGAAATCCCTCTGCATGTTTCCGTTGTTAAACACCTTGATGGATTCATCGGCAAAAATGGCCTTGGTAAAAAGGAAAAGCGCCATGTCCGGCCTGCCCCAGGGCCCATAGACCGTAAAAAACCGCAGCCCTGTGGTAGGTAAATTGTATAAATAGCTGTAGGTATGGGCCATGAGTTCATTGGCCTTTTTTGAAGCAGCATAAAGGCTGATGGGATGGTCCACATTGTGACGGACCGAAAACGGCATGGCGGTATTCAGGCCGTAGACAGAACTGCTGGAAGCATATACCAAGTGTTTGACCCTGGAATGCCGGCATCCTTCCAGGATATTCCCGAAACCGACCAGGTTGCTGTCAATATAGGACCCAGGATTTTCAATGCTGTATCTGACCCCTGCCTGGGCCGCAAGGTTAATGACATAATCAAAGGAACGGGTCGAAAATATTTGCTTTATGGCTTCCCGGTCGGCCAGATCCATCCGCTGAAATTCGAATCTTGAATTTTTTTCAATAATAGAAAGCCTGTTTTTCTTTAGGTTCACATCATAATAATCATTTAAATTATCCAGGCCGCAAACCTCATGGCCGTCTTTGAGCAGGCGACAGGTCAGACTGAATCCGATAAACCCAGCCGCTCCGGTTACAAGAATTTTCATGGCATTTCCTCAAGGCAATAGTGTGATTATACAAGCTTGTTTCAATCTCAACCGGTTTAACACAAATGAGTCCCTTAAGACAATGGAAATTCCTATAAAATTTTCTATCGGATACAGATTAAGAGGAAATTATATTCGCGTAAAAGGATCGGCAATGATGATATACTACTCCAACTTTGGTTTTAAAAGGCATAAATTTTGCTTGAACTTTACAA